>JAACEL010000381.1 GCA_011682535.1 Nitrospiraceae bacterium
CCGAGGATGGCTGAATAGGTTCTGGGCTTAGCGCGGATACGGTCCCCTGGGAAGCGGACGCCAAACGGGGGATGAGTCAGGTGGGACGCCGAGAAGATTGACCCGTCCTGTGGGCGGGCGTAGAATAGCATTAAGTATCTACTCTCAAATAATAGGGGTTTCAGTTCCGTGCGAGACCAAGCTGGCGGCATGAGACGCGGCATCGTGCTCCTCGCGCTCTTCCTCCTTCCCGTCACCGGGTGGGCGGAAGCCGGGTTCGTGGTGGTGTGTCCCGTCGAGGATATGGTGGACGATGGGCTGGGCGTACTGATCGACCGGGCGCTCCGCGAAGCGCGCGGCGCCGAGGCCCTCATTCTGGAAGTGGACACGCCCGGCGGGCTTATCGACGCCGCCGTCGAGATCGCCAAAGCCCTCGGTAAGGCCCCCTGCCCGACCATCGCGTATGTCAAAGGAATGGGCGCTATCTCCGCCGGTGCGCTCATCAGCTACTCCTGCGACTACATCATCATGGAGCCCGACACCAACATCGGGGCCGCTACACCCGTGATCGTCTCCGCCGGAGGCATGCAGCCCACCGGCGAAAAAGAAGTCTCCTACATGCGCGCGAAGATGCGCGCCCTCGCCGAGAGCAACGGGCACAACCCCGCCATCGCCGAAGCCATGGTCGACAAAGACATCGAGCTGCGCGCCTACATCGACGACCAAGACAAGACGATCGTCTTCGGCATCTACCCCGATGGCCAAGTGGAGAACGCCGGCTCCTCGCCCGATCCCCTTGACTTGGCCCGGCGCGCGGTCGATGCCCTCCCGCCCGAGTTGGACAGCGTGAAGAAAGCCGTCGAAAACCTCCTTCCCGAGCCGGACGCTCGGAAACGCCGCGACGACGCGGGCCTGCCACCCGACATCGCCAACTCGCGGACCATTCTCCCCGCCGGTAAACTCCTCACCCTCACCGCCAAGGAAGCGCAAAACTACGGCGTGATTCCTACCACCGTCAAGAACCTCGAAGAGGTCCTCAGTTACTACGGCTACTACGAGGCGGAAGTCCGCCGCATCGCGCCCACCTGGGCCGAGCAACTCTACCGTTTCCTCAGCAACCCCATGGTGGCCGGCATTCTCCTCATGCTGGGCATCGGCGGCATGTACCTGGAGATCAAGACACCCGGTTTCGGCATTCCCGGCATCGTGGCGATCACGTGCCTGTCACTGTTTTTCGGTTCGCACATCATCCTCGGTATCGCCGACTGGCTCGACATCCTGCTCGTCCTCACCGGTATCGTCCTCATCCTCGTCGAGATGCTCATTCTCCCCGGCTTCGGCATCGTAGGCGGCGCTGGCATCGTCTGCCTGGCTGCCGGCCTGTATCTCTCTCTCACCCGCGTCACCGTGCCCCAATATGAATGGGACTATCTCCGTCTCTACAACGCCGCCACCTCCCTGGGCACCATGGCCCTCTCCCTCACCCTGTTCGGGTACCTGGCCTGGAAGATTCTACCCCACACCCCGTTCTACGGAATGCTCGTGCTCTCGCACGCCGAGAACCAGGAAGCCGGATACGTCGTTCAAACCGCCGGGCAACAAACCGAAGCCATCGGCCTGCACGGCGTCGCGGCCACCATGTTGCGCCCCGCGGGTATCGGCCGTTTCGAAGGCAAGACCTACCGCGTGGTCAGCCGCTCCGATTACATCGAGAGCGGCGCCCCTATTATGATTGTTGAGGCCGACGGCAACCGGTACGTTGTCGATCGGACCGAGGAGATTTCTTGATGGATCTGCGCCAATCGCTCGTCAATATGCTCCAGACCCTGATAAAAGACATGGAACTCGTCCAACATCAAGGCGCCGGTTACTACACTTGCGCGCCGGTCGCCCAGCGTTACAACAAACTTCTCAAGCAGGCCATCAGCCTGTTCGATCTGGACCCCGCGTTGATCGAGACCTTCGATCCCATTCCCGAAGCCGACCCCAAAGACCCCTCCGACAAACTCAAGTTGTTGCAGAGTATTCGCATCGAATGCGGACAACTGATAACCTTGCTGCAGTCGATTGAAGAGGAACCTTCTGCATGATCATCTGGGCCATTCTGCTTTTCGTCGCCGGCATGATCCTGATCCTTACCGAGTTCATCGTCCCCGGTCTCATTTGCGGGGCCATCGGATCGGTTCTGATCCTGATTAGCGGCGGCCTCGTTTGGTACGAGTACCCTGAACACGCCCTGCTGATCGTGCTCGCCTATGCCGCTGCCGCCTGCGCCATCACCGTTCTCGGCATGTACCTCATGGCCCGAACCCGCGCGGCCTCGCACCTTATTCTGAGCGACAGCCAGCAAGCCGACGCCGGGTACGTGGCCAGCGAGAGCAAGCACGCCAACATAGGCGACATCGGCAGCGTCCGCACGGCCCTCCGCCCCGCCGGCACCATCGTCATTGACGGAAAACGCGTCGACGCCGTCGCCAATGGCGCATTCATCACCGAAGGAACATCGGTCCGCGTGATTGAAGTTCGCGGCAACCGCGTAGTCGTTGAAGAAGCCAAAGAGTAAGCGCATCCGCCACCGCTCGCCGGCGACACGTGCTCACAAGAAAGGAACTCGACAACATGGCAAACCCACTTCTCGGCGCACTGGCCATCCTGGTCGGAATCACAATACTCGTATTCCTGGTCGTCATCGTGGCTTTTTTCAAGCTGTGGCTCCAGGCGTTGCTGTCCGGCGCCCGGGTCGCGATGTCCAGCCTCGTCGGCATGCGGCTGCGTAAGGTGAACCCCGGCGTTATCGTCGCCAGCCGGATCATGGCCGTCAAATCCGGGCTACAGATTTCCACCAACGAACTCGAAACGCACTACCTCGCCGGCGGCAATATCGTCAACGTGGTCCGTGCGCTCATCGCGGCCAACAAGGCCAACATCGACCTCACCTTCCAGCGCGCCACCGCCATCGACCTAGCCGGCCGCGACGTGCTCGAAGCCGTGCGCACGTCGGTCAACCCCAAGGTCATCGACTGCCCCGATCCCGCCCGGGGTGTCCAAACCGTCGCGGCCGTCGCCATGGACGGCATCCAACTCAAGGCCAAGGCCCGCGTAACCGTGCGCGCCAACATCGCGACCCTCGTCGGCGGCGCGACTGAGGAGACGATCATCGCCCGTGTCGGCGAGGGTATCGTCACGACCATCGGTTCCGCCGAAACCCACAAGCGCGTGCTCGAGAACCCCGACAGCATCTCCAAGAACGTGCTGGCCCGCGGTCTCGACGCCGGCACCGCATTCGAGATCCTCTCGATCGACATCGCCGACGTCGACGTCGGCGAGAACATCGGGGCGCAACTGCAGATCCAGCAGGCCGAGGCCGACAAGCAGATCGCCCAGGCCCGCGCCGAAGAACGACGCGCCATGGCCCGCGCCCGCGAACAGGAAATGCAGGCGCTCGTGGTCGAGATGCGCGCGCGCGTGACCGAGGCCGAAGCCGAAGTACCCCGCGCCATGGCCGAAGCGTTCCGTAGCGGCCACCTCGGTATCATGGACTACTACCGCATGAAAAACGTCGTAGCCGACACCGACATGCGCGACTCGATCGCCAACATGGAGACCACGCCCGAAGATACGCCGTAGTACGGCCGCCGTCTTCCTTCGACAGTAGAACTCACACCAGGCCGGCCGCGCGCGTGATTGCGCGCGGCTGGTCAAGGAAACCGCTATGGACGATCTGATCTTTGTGCTCATCTTCCTCGCATTCGGCTTGCTCAGCGGCCTCGGGAAGCTCAAAGAATACTGGCGCATAAAGAAACGCCAAGAGACCGCGCGCAGCAATCAGGCCCAACGCACCCAACGCACGGGGAAGGAATTGGCGATCCCCACCGCCAAGCCCGCTACGCCCACGGACGACGGTTGGACCCCCGTCGCCCCGACACCCAAACGGCGCCGGGCGCGCGCCGCACAACCCGTCCCACCGCGGCCCCTGTTCCAAGAGCCCGTACAGCCGCAGGCGACTCCCCAGCAACGCCGCGTGGTCGTTCAACCCGCGAAGGCACAACGCACCCAACGGGTATCGCGTCCCCGCCCCGCCACACGAACGGCGCAACCCGCCGCCGCGCAAACCGCCCCGACACGCAAACCACAGCGCAAACCGGCGCCCCGTCCCGCGGCACGCCCCGCGGCACGCCAGGCCCCCGCGCGCCCAGCGCCCCGGCAGCGAGTCCAACCGCGCACCCAGCCCGCGAAGCAAGCACCCCGGCGCAGACCCATACCCAGACCCGCACCCAGACCCGCGCCCACGCGCCGACCTGCACGCGCGGGCTTCTTCGCCAACCTCGCCGATGTGCGCCGCGGTATCATTCTGCAGGAAGTTCTCGGGCCGCCGCGCGGTCTACAACGTTAGCCGATTCGCCAATCGCTGAATGTTAGCCCGCATCGCTCACCAAACACTCTGCTGCGAGCGCGCCGGTATGGCGGCGCCATCCTGCCCCGACACAAGGAGACCGCCACATGACTCGGAAGACATCCCTCGTTCTTACAACCGTCCTCGCTGCACTCGCCGCCACATTACTGGCTGCCGCTCCCGCTAGCGGTTCCAAGGAAACCGACGACGACGAGGCCGCGATCCGCCGAACGGTGCAGCTCTACTTCGACGGCATCATCGAGTACGATGAAGCCAAGCTGAAACAGGCGTTCCATCCCGACGCGTTCCTGACCGGCATCCACAAATCCGGCGCGTTCGAGCGCGAGCCGTTTGATGAGTGGGTGGTATACACCCGCGGCGACGCCCCAGACTCTACCGGCCGGAACAACGAAATCGCCTTCATCGACATCGGAGGAAACGCAGCCGTCGTCAAGACCGAACTGCGCTGGCCTCACGTGCATTACACCGACTATCTGTCGCTCTTGAAGATCGACGGCGAATGGAAGATCGTCCACAAGAGCTGGCAGGCCGCCCCGGACGCCGGGTAGCGTATTGTGGCGCGCTCGAAGTGCTAGTGTATTGACTCACAGTTAACACGGCTTATTCTTCGGTCATGAGCGAATGATGGGGAACTGCTCCTTTTTCAGTTAGCCACGAAGTGGCGGCAGCGCATAGCCGTGGGTGAGCGAAGCGAGCCCACGGAACCCGTTGACCCCAGG
>JAACEL010000382.1 GCA_011682535.1 Nitrospiraceae bacterium
CGATGCTGCATCTGGTGAGCAACTGGGCCGAAGATTTTATGCGCGGCAACCCCGCGAATGATATTTCGGTCACGGGAGGAGGTTCGGGTACCGGTATCGCCGCCTTACTGAATGGCACCGCTGACATCTGTATGGCGTCCCGGAAAATGAAAGACAAGGAGCGCGAACTTGCTTCAAAACAGGGGGATGAACTCCAGGAGTTCACCGTGGCGCGCGATGGCATTGCCATCATCGTCAACCCGAAGAACCCGGTGAACGAGCTTACGCTGGATCAACTGGGGGAGATCTACACGGGCGGCACGACGAATTGGAGCGCCTTCGGCGGGCCGGATGCGCTGATTTCGCTTTTGTCCCGCGATTCCAGTTCGGGAACCTATGTGTTTTTTCAGGAGCACGTCCTCGACAAGCGAGACTATGCCGCCACGGCGCGTCTTATCCCGGCGACTTCGGGGATTGTGCAGGCCGTCTCGACCGATGAATGGTCAATCGGATATGTGGGGTTGGGCTACGCCGCGAAAGCGGCGTCGAAGGTCAAGATCATTGCCGTCAAACAGGATGCGGACTCCCGGGCGGTGCTTCCCTCCGAAGCGACGGTTCAATCGGGGGACTATGTGATCTCGCGTCCTCTCCTCATCTACACAAAGGGTTCATCGAAGCCGTCAATCAATGCGTTCCTGGACTTCTGCACCAGCCCCGAAGGACAGGCAATCGTCAAGAGTACGGGCTACGTTCCCATTGAATCCACGGCTCGATGAATACCCGGGCACTCTCCAAAACGGACGCGCTCGTCAAAGCCTTGTTGGTGGGCGCATCGTCCGTGAGTGTATTGGTCGTGGCTTTGGTACTGTTTTTTCTACTCAAAGAAGCAGTCCCCTTTCTTTCGGATTCGGGCCGATCAACATTGTTTTCGACGCGTTGGACGCCCGTTTCCTTTCAGCAGGAGGTGTACGGCATCTTGCCGTTGCTGTCGGGTTCCTTACTTGTGACGGCGATTGCTTCCACAATCGCCGTTCCGGCGGGTATTGGTGGGGCTATATACATCGCGGAGCTGGCACATCCTATTGAACGGGAGATTCTCAAGCCGGTTATCGAGGTCTTGGCGGGGATCCCCTCGGTGGTCCTCGGCTTTTTCGGATTGGTCGTGGTGGCGCCGCTCGTGAAACAGGTGTTGGGCCTTCCAAGCGGCTTGACGGCCCTAACGGGAGCGTTGGTGCTGGCCCTGATGGCCCTCCCAACCGTGATTTCAATTTCCGAGGACGCTATCCGGGCCGTGCCCGGCACGTACAAGGAAGCTTCGCTTGCCCTTGGGGCCGGCGAACTCGAAACAATCTTCAAGGTTGTCGTCCCCGCCGCGCTCCCCGGAATAAGCGCCGCGGTCCTGCTGGGCATTGGACGGGTCATCGGGGAGACGATGGCCGTAATGATGGTGACCGGGAACGCGGCGCTGCTGACGCTGTCGCCGACGGAATCGATTCGGACCATCACGGCAACCATTGCGGCGGAAATGGGCGAAGTGCCCTTCGGGGGCACGCATTACCACGCCCTGTTTCTCCTGGGCGCCATCCTGATGCTGTCGACCTTCTCGTTCAACATGGCCGCTATGTATGCCATACGAAAGGCAGAGTCTAAGTGAACATGGCGCAAATTGACGCATACGTTCCACCGAATAGCGATGTGGGAACGCCCCGTTGGCCCTCCATGAATACTCGGCTGTTAGCCAAACCGGCGATCTGGACGTTGCGGGGATTGACCTATGGCGTGGTGCTTGTCGTCGCTTATATCGTCGTCGACATCGTTTGGAAGGGCGCGCCGGTCTTGTCGTGGGAGTTTATCTCGGGTTTTCCAGCGCGGGGCGGCACTGAGGGCGGCATCCTTCCCGCCATCGTGGGCACCCTTTGTCTCGTCCTGGGAACCACCATCGTTGTATTACCCTTGGGTATGGCCTGCGCGGTATATCTTTCTGAGTACGCGCGGCCGGGACGTTTCTCGAACCTCGTGAGGCTGGCCATAGTCACCCTGGCCGGAACTCCGTCTATCGTCTTCGGACTCTTCGGCCTGGGATTGTTCGTCTTGTTCCTGAATTTCGGATCGTCAATTCTTTCCGGATGTCTTACGCTCGCGTGCATGGTTCTCCCCACAATCATCGTGGCGAGCGAAGAGGCGTTGCGATCCGTCCCGGTTTCCCTCCGCGAAGGGAGTCTCGCCCTGGGCGCAACGAAATGGCAGACAATCTCCCGAAACGTTCTTCCTTATGCACTGCCAGGCATGGCCACGGGCGCCATTCTCGGTATCGGCCGCGCCGCGGGCGAGACAGCCCCCATTCTTCTGACCGTGGCTGCGTTTTACCTGCCCCGTCTTCCGCGGTCCATATTCGATCAGGTCATGGCGTTGCCGTATCACCTTTACATTCTAGCGACGCAACAGCCGGACCTCGAGAAGGTCCGGCCGTTGCAGTATGGGACGGCGTTCGTGCTGTTACTCATCGTCCTAAGCGTCAATCTGGTAGCCGTTTCGTTGCGGACGCACTTCAGAAAGAAATATCCATGGTAAATGCGCTGGCCTGGATGAAGGAAGAAGACCCGCCATCGAACCCGGCTAAAAACCGGCGCGGCCCGATGGTGGAGATACGGGATTTGAGCGTGTACTACGGTGACACGCAGGCCCTGCATGGAGTCACGATGGACATCCCGGATCGCCAAGTGACGGCCCTGATCGGGCCTTCAGGATGTGGCAAATCCACCTTGCTCCGTTCCCTGAATCGAATGAACGACATCACCAGCAACGCGAATACGACGGGGGAGATTCTCATTCAAGGACAGCGCATTCTTGACCCGGATACGGATGTCGCGAATCTGCGAAAGAGGGTCGGTATGGTCTTTCAAAAACCGAATCCTTTCCCGAAGTCCATCTACGACAATGTCGCCTTCGGTCCCCGGGTACATGGGATCCGCGACAAACCGGCCTTGGCCCGCGTTGTCGAGGCGAGCCTGCGCAGGGCCGCCCTCTGGAACGAAGTGAAAGACCGATTGACGGACAGCGCGATGACCCTTTCCGGCGGCCAGCAACAGCGCCTTTGTATCGCCAGGGCTTTGGCCGTTGGCCCGGACATTCTCCTCATGGACGAACCCACGTCGGCCCTGGATCCGGCCGCGACGTTCAGGATCGAAAGCCTTATGGACGAACTCCGCGGCGACTATACGATTGTCATTGTGACGCACAACATGCAGCAGGCGGCCCGTGTTTCCAGTTTAACGGGCTTTCTCTATGAGGGTAGGCTTATTGAGTTCGGAGATACGAAGACGATCTTCACCACCCCGAAAGAATCAAGAACGGAAGACTACATCACCGGCCGGTTCGGCTGACGGAAACCATAGCATGTCGATGCATCTGCGCAGAGCGATTGAAGAGTTGAAAAAGAAGCTCTTGAAGCTGAGCACACGGGGCGAAGAAAGCGTACGCGATTCCGTCCGAGCCCTCGGGATGAGAGACCGTCTGCTCGCCACACAAGTCATCGATGGAGACGGCGAGATCGACGATATAGAGGTTGAAGTCGAGGAAGAATGTCTCAAGATTCTCGCGCTTCATCAACCCGTCGCCAGTGACCTTAGGTTTATCGTGGCCACGCTGAAAATCAGCAACGATCTCGAACGTGTCGGTGATCTCGCCGTGAACATTGCTGAGCGCACACTCTATGTGGCGGAGCAGGCGCCAACCAGCCTCGCGCTGGACTTCCCCGCCATGGCCGGCAAGACCCAATGGATGCTCAAGCACAGCCTCGATGCCCTGGTGAAGGGCGACGTGAGCCTTGCACGGGACGTGTGTGCGGCGGACGACGAGGTCGATGCCATGAATCGCGAGGCGTACATCCAAGTACAAGAAGCCATCAAGGCTCAGCCGGAGAAGGTGGAACTCCTCATTCATCTGCTGAGCATATCGAAGCATCTCGAACGCATCGCTGACCTCGCCACGAACATTGCCGAAGACATCATCTATATGATCGAGGGCGAGATCGTCCGGCACCAGGCGGAAAAGTACATTTCAAGCCACCCATATGAAGAGGCTGAGTGACCCCCGTTTCCACGGACGGTCGAAGGGCGTGAACATGTCACTTCTGGGAGGGCTCGGACGCCTCGCGCCGGGCGAGAGTACCGGATTCAGGGATGAGCAATATGGCTTCCCGCCTGACTCCGCGCAGAGGTTTTTCCGGCATCTCTTCGTTGATAGCGCAGATAGACAGCGACGGTCTCCGTCATGGGCATGCCACGTTTCTCGAGTTCAGGCAGGAACCGGTCGCAGAGGCCGTTTATATTCACGTTGACGGCCTGTTTCCAGCGGGGATGATCTCCGAAAACCGACAAACCCATACATAACGCATCCAGCGACAAGAGTTCATGGACGTTGCTGACGCCGTAGGTGGCGATCTGTGCGGCCAGGTTATCAAGACCAAGGACAGCGTGGTCTTTGACCGTATCCGCATATGGATCCGCAGCTTGCTTCAGTGCCCTGTGGAAGTCGATCAAGCTCCGCAGTATCACGGAGTGATACTGAATCCTGGCATTATGCTGGTCAAACCACCGGCCATTGGACATCTGTCCCGGCAGCACGCCGTACTTGAAAATTCTCGTGGCCTCGTTCAGATAGCGTTTGTCGCTCGTGGCGCGATAGAGGTTGGCCAGCAGCCAGCCAGAGAAACTGTTGTAGTTCCAGTTCAAGACCAGGGGACGACGGATGGCCCATTCCGCGGCACGCCGGGCCGATTCCAAATATTGCTGATTACCGGTGACACGATAAGCCTCGAGCAGCCCGGTACCGCAGACGCCGTTGTCGAAATTGAGGCCGCCATCGCCCAAGTCGTCGATGATCCATCCGTTCTCAACCATGGTGCGGCCTTCCCGCTGCCCCCGTTCGACAATGCGTGCGCCCGCTTGCTTGAGCCCAGAACCCTTGGGGGCATAGGGATAGCCGAAGACTCCGGTACTGCACTGGGCGCCGACGATGTAGTCAAAACCCTCCAGGGCGCACCCAAGATAACTGTGCGCATCTTCCCGTTGCGCTTCGTGCGCATCTTCCCGTTGCGCTTCGTGCGCATCTTCCCGTTGCGCTTCGT
>JAACEL010000383.1 GCA_011682535.1 Nitrospiraceae bacterium
TTCCGATCTGGACAGGGCCAAGGGCCTCAAGATCATCGCGGATCATGTCTGCGGCCCGGGCCGACATGTTGGAGTAGATATTTTCCCGCAGTTCGTCCGAAGCCGTCTTCAGGGCCAGGGTCAGGGAGTCATTGTTGACCTCACGCAGAATCATCTGCAGGGAACGACCATCAACCGCGGTGAGATCCTCAAAGGTAAACATCTGTTTGCGAATCTCTTCGACCATGTCGGGATCGACTTCTTCCAGGTTGTCGAGAATGTCTGCATCAAGGTTGTTTTCCATGTGATCAAGGATCTCGACGACCTTGGGAATCCCTCCGACCTGCCGTTGGTCCTGGGTACCGACGACAACCCCGATCTCTCTGTGCAAAGCGTCTTCTATTCGATCAATAACTCCGGGGGAAACACTGTCGAGGGTAGCAATACGGTAAATGACATCGGACTGTATTTCCTCGGGCAGATGACTGATGATCGCACTTGAGTGATCCGGGGTCTGGGTTGAAAGAATTAGGGCCACTGTCTGTGGATGTTCACGTTCAAGCAAACCCGCAACCATGCCGCGCTGCATATGGCCAATGACGCTGACGCGGGAGTCCTCGAACTCGGCGTTCTTGGAGACCTCTCGGGCCACGTCGATGGCGTGCCCGGCGTCGTCGCCTTCGGCCACCACCACGATGCAGCTCCGCTTGCCTTTCTCGCGCATTTCGCGCAGTTTCTTCACGAGGGCGGGCAGGTCGGTGGGGGTTTCGGGTACGAGGATTTCCTCGGCGCCGCCGGCGATGCCGGACATCATGGCCAGGTAGCCGCTGTGGCGTCCCATGACCTCGACGAAGAAGATGCGACCGTGGGACGTGGCGGTGTCGCGGATGCGGTCGATGGCCTCGACGGCGATATTGAGTGCCGTGTCGTAGCCGATCGTGAAGTCGGTGCCGCCGATGTCGTTGTCGATGGTTCCGGGCATGCCGATACAGCGGATGCCGTGCTCGGCGTGGAGCTTGAGGGCGCCCCGATAGGAACCGTCGCCCCCAATGACGACAAGTCCTTCGATCTGGTGTTTGGCGAGGCACTCCGCGGCGGCGGCACGTCCTTCGGGCTCGTAGAAGGGCTTGCAGCGCGCGCTGAACAAGACCGTGCCGCCGCGTCCGACCAAGCCACTGACGGAGCGGGCGTCCATCGGGGTAACGTCTCCATCGATCAGGCCCTGGTAGCCGCGCTTGATGCCGAACACCTCGAGCCCGCTGTGGATGGCGGTTCGAACCACGGCACGGATGCCCGCGTTCATCCCGGGGGAATCGCCGCCACTCGTTAGTACGCCGATACGTTTCATCTTATCCTCTCCCTGGTTTTGGATCCGAGCCGTTCAGGAGTCCGGTTCTTCTTCCGCTTGCTCGTCTTCTTGGGGCGGGGGAGCCGGTGGCTCGGGGACGCTGAGCGGCTTGGCTTTGGCGGCGGCCTCGAGGCTTCGGGCACGCCATTCGGCCAATGCGGCCACGGCGTTGGCTTCGATAGCGCGTTCCTCGGCCGCGAGGGCTTCCGCCTGCGCCATGAGCCGCGTGACTTCGGCGAGCACCCAGTCGGGCCGCTGGCGTTCCGCGCGGGAGCCGGAGGAACTGGTGAGATACAGCGACTGGAACTGCCCGCAGTTGGCAAGAGTGTTCTGAAGGGGCTCGACAAATGGCTCGCCTCGTTCCTGTTCGACGGTGCAGAGGGCACGGGTCAAACGCGACAGTCCGGCGAGGGCGGGCACGGCGACGGCGCGGGGCAAGGCCCCCTCGTGCCATGCGCCTTCAATACGCGGGAAGAGCTTGAGCAGGTTGAAAAAATCGAGCCGGGTGTGGGATTCGCCGCCGGACTTGGTGAAGGCTTCGATGGCGGCGATGGCCCCGGTGGGCAGTCGCTCGGCGAGGTCTGGATGGCTCACAAGCGCCTGGGCCGACTGGTGCACGGTCTGCTGAGCGGCTTGGGCGAGCACGTCGCCGCCCTGACCTTCGAGGAACAACGGACACGCGGAAAGGGAAAGTGTGACGCGCCCTTCGGCAAGCTCCGGCGCGGTGAGTGGATTGTTGCGCCCGTCGAACAGGAGCAGGCCAGTGGCATCGCCGATGGCGAGTTCGAGATCTGAGGGCGCGTCCAGGTTCCAGAGAGCCAGAATCCAGCGGGGGCCGCTCCGAAACACGAAGGCGGTATGGCCGCCGGACAGGTCGAGCCGGCCGATGTAGGTGGCGTCGCACAAACGGTGCGCGAGGGCGCCCGCATAGACGTAGCCGGGGCCGAACGTCTGGGCAACGAGTTGACTGTGGGGCAAGCCGGTGCTCAAAACGCCGGCCGCGCGATGGAGAATCATCTGGCGCATAAGCCGGGGGCCCGCATCGGGATCGTTCACGTCGTCGCCGGGCGTGTTGGCGACACCCGGGGTGTTGGCGACACTCAACGTGTCGACAACAATGGGCATGCGCTCGTAACCGGCGCGTTCGGCGGCGGCGCGGACTCCGGCGATGTTGGAAACGGTCGGCCATGCGCGCTCGAACACGAGCGCGCTGATCTCGGGGCCGAGGCCGGCGTGGAGCAGCTGGGTCACGGCGCCCGGGTCGCGCACGACGAGACGGATGGGCGCGCGGGCCCCATTCTGGCGCAGGCGTTGAATGGCGGCGGCAGCAGCGGCGGGGTCGCCACCCGCGTCGATGGTCCAGCGGGACACATGGTCCTGAATCCCCTCCAGAGCCGTCTCTGGCGCGCCTTCGGCGTCGAGCGCGATGGCGATGTCGAAGCCAAAGGACTTGGCCTGGCGTATGGTGTCGGCAATACCGGACAAGCCGGCGGGCAACTGGATCTGACGTATAGAGAGACCGCGCAGGGCGAGCAGGGCCCGCGGCTGGAGTCCCTCTGCATGCACCCAGAGGGGCAGGACGTAGCCGGGCAGGGGCCGGTCGATGCGGCAGAATTGCGCGGCCTCCCGGGACACCTCCCCCCCGGCCTCGATGGTCATGTTGAGGCCGTAGCGTCCGCGAAGCTCGGGGACGCCGCCGATAGTCAGCCAGCGGGCGGCGCGGGCGCGAAGCGGTAAGGGGGCCAATTGGACGAAGGTGGGTGGTGCGCCATGGTCGGGCACGATGTCGATGCCGATGGCGGCCTGGGTGTCTTCCCCGGCCTCGAACGCGATGACGAGGGGATCGCCGACGTAGACGTGGGGCATGGTCTGATCGGGCGCGATGGTTACGTCGAGAGTGGCCGCCCGCAGTGCGAGCAGGATGGCCGTCATCGACGCGCCGCTCATAGGCCCACCACGAATGGGTTGGAGGCCCGCTCTTTGCCGATGGTGGTGGCGGGTCCGTGCCCGGTATAGACGATGGTGTCGTCGGCAAGCGGCAGGAGCTTGTCGCGGATGGAGCCCATCAACTGCTCGTAATCACCGCCGGGCAGATCGGTGCGGCCGATGGATCCGGCGAAGAGGACGTCGCCGCAGAAGACAAGGCCGTCGCCCGCCAGCACAATATGGCCGGGGCTGTGCCCAGGCGCGTGGACCACGCTGAGGGCAGCACTGCCGACGGTCAGGGTGTCGCCCTCAACCACGAAGCGGCTGGGTGCAGGTGAGGGGGTAGTACGCATGCCGAACATCTGCCCCTGAGCTTCGAGGGCGTCGAGGAGCGGCATGTCGGCTTCGTGGATCACGAGTTCAGCGGCGGTCTTCTCGACGAGGGCGGCGTTGCCGCCGCAGTGATCGCAGTGACCGTGGGTGTTGACGATGGTGCGAACGGTGCTGCCGTCGAGGGCGCGCAACACTTCGTCTGAGACGTCGCCGGGGTCGATCACAATCGCTTCGCCGCCGTCCTTGACGATGTAGCAGTTGACGAAAAATGGTGTCACGGGAATGGTGAGAATATCCATGCGTTCCTCCTGAAGGCCTGATGCTACCGCGTCAGGCCGATCCAGTCAAGGTCGGTCCCGGCTGAGGCCGGGGCCTTGAGGCACAATCCGCTTTGCGGATTCTGCACGGCCTATGCAGTGAGGGACGCCCTTCTCGCTGGCAGCGCTCTCCTTCGTCCTCCGTTCGATTCCCGTCAGACCAAGGCGCTTTGTGTTCTTTGCCGCTCTGCGCCTTTGCGTTGAGTTCTTCTCAGAACCGGGGCAGGCGTTTGACGCCGTAGAAGTTACGGTCGCGGGCGGTGCGTTCGAAACGCGGGGGCTGCAAGTCGGCGTCCGAGGGGGGACTGCCGGCGGGATGGAGCAAATAACCGGTTCCTCGGACGGTATCGAACGTCAGCCATTCACCTTCGAGTAATTGGGCGGGCTGGCCATCGGGTTTGACCTCGGCCTTGGCGCCGGGGTAGGGGTTCTTGATGGTGCAGGGGCGTCCGGCCTCGGAGATGATGCGGGCGAACCGAACCTGGCCGTCTTCGAGGCGGGCGGTGACTAGGAAGGCGCCCTCGGCGCGAAGTCCGTCGAAGTAGGCGTCATGCCAGCGATCGGGAACGGTGGGGAACAGGCGAATGCGGCCGTTGTAGGACTGAAGCAGCATCTCCATGACGGCGGCGGCGGCGCCGAACCCGGCTTCGAGCGTCATGGGTTCGTATTCGAAAAGCGTGCCGCCGAAGATGCGCGGGTCGCCGTTGACGTGGAACGTGTTGGGTTTGATGAAGGCATTGGCATAGTCGTCGAGCATGTTCCAGGCCATGTTGCCGTATCCGGCGCGTGAGGCGATGAGCGACATCCAGGGCAGGGCCCACCCGGTCCATTCGCCGGTTCCTTTGACGCGAATCTGATGGAGCGAACCGCGGATCAGGTCGCGGTCCTTGTCGGTTCCGTCGATGGTGAGCACGCCGAGGGGATGAATGGCCATGAGATGCGAATGGTGGCGATGGGAATGATCGAGTTCGGTGTCTTCGCTGATCAGAAGCCGGTTGCCTCGTTTGGGATAGTCGGTGAGTTCGGCGAGTACTTCGCGCACGCGTTCCGTGAGCGAGTCCACTTCCCCTAGGACGTCATTGGCCTGCAGCATGGCCCCGCCGAGGAAACGAATGAGGGCGAGGTCGCAGGTGGGATCCTTGCAGTACGCCTTGAAGCTCCCCTCCCCCCACTCGGGCGAGTAGCTGAGGGGCACATGC
>JAACEL010000069.1 GCA_011682535.1 Nitrospiraceae bacterium
CCCCAGAGACACGAATTCAAGGCGGTTCCGGCGCGCCAGGCGCGGCCGGAACCGCCTTCCTTCGATCCCGCCCCACCTACGCCATTTCGTAGATCATCGCCGGCGTGATACCCAGCAGGCGCTGGTATACGCTCAACGCACCGCGGTGGTGGGCCACGTGGTCCGCCGCCGCGCCGATGACCGTTTCCTTGGGCGCCATTCCGAAAATCGGGTTGTCCACCATTGGAGCAGACAGGTCCGCCTCGCTCATCGGGGCCAGCAGCGCGATGAAGCCGGCCAACGCCGCGTCCAACGTCGCCGTCGCCTCCTCCCACGTCACGGGTTTACGGTTCTCCGCCTCCAGCTTTTCGAAGTCCATATCGAACTGGCCCTCGAATGCTCCAGCGCGAAACCACGTGAACGTGTCCGCGATGTGACGCACCTGCTGCGCCACCGTCATCATGCCCTCCACCGGTACGAAGTCCCCATGCTCCGGCGTGAAGCCCTTCAGAATATTACCCAGGAACTTTTGCTGCATCTTGAGAATCTCAACTGCCTTTGCTCCGTCCATGTTTCCAGCCTCCCTTGGTGTGCTTGGTGTCTGGTCGTGGGTTGGCACAGAAGACGCGCCCGGTCAATCAACTCACTGCTCGAAGAGGGATGTTCTAAGCTGCTCCAACGCGAGACTGAGGAGGCGATCGGTGAATATCTTATGCTTGCGATTCGCCGCGGCCTCACCACCAGGCCATCTGTTCAGCCCTTCCCGAATCCCCTTCAGCGTGGGTTCACATCCCTCTTGAGACACAAGCCAATCGACTGTGGAAAGCGCTTCCATACACAGCGGCGACTGAAAACCGTCGATTAACGCATCCGTTGCTTCGAGGGCGGGAGTGTATTTCTTCGCCTCACCCGAGTAGAGGTAGGTATGCACCTGTTGTTTGCGCTCCTCATCAAACCATATGGTGTCAAACGGGCTTGCATCAGCCAAGCGCTTGTCACAATGCAAATAGCTGCCATCCAGACCATCGAGCAGATGAGTCAGGCGATGAGCATATGGACCATACATGTTTGCCGAAAAGTCCAACTTGAGCGGATCTTCGAGATTCATCTTCTTGACATAGCGTTCAAGAAACCAGGATAGCTTCTGGATTTCCAATATCGTGCACTCGATTCCCAATATCCAATAGCGTCGAACCATCTCAGCGACTAAGGCGCGTGCCGGCGTCAGTTCTTCAACTCCTGTTCGTTTCGCGACATTCTGATACTTGGTTGTTGGCTCATAGACCTGAATCTCCACACCCTCCAGGCCATCTAGCTCCGCCTCGATCAGAGGACGCACGACATTCCATTCCAAGCCGCCATTACCACAACCCAGCGGTGGTATCGCAAGAGAGGAAATCTCATACTCAGCTATGACATGTCGAAGCGCTTTCAATCCCGACACGATCCACTCCAACTTGGTTGGATAACGCCAGTGTTTCTTGGTCGGGAAATTGATCACCCATCGGGGGCCGCTCAATTCGTTGGTCGGTTGGACAAACATATGGCCAACGTCCAACTCCTTGGCTTTGCAGGCGGCCGCATAGCTCTTGAAATTCTCCGGAAACCGCTCCTTGAACATCAACGCGATGCCCTTGCCCATCACGCCCACCGTGTTGACCGTGTTGACAACCGCCTCGACATCGGCCTCCAGTAGATTCCCCTGTGTAAACGTCATCATCCTAGAAATACCATCCCGGCCGAACTTCAAGCCTGATATTTAGACCTTTCGATTTACACGCGTCTTGAAGCTGATTCCTTACGCCATCAGTATAACAGACGATCCCCAGCAGTGCATTCACAGGGACATGTTGATAAGCCAGCGCTTCCGCCTGATAACGCTCCTTCTTACCTGGGTCATCGGGATCGTTTTGGAAATTTTTGGAGCGTAACAGTGGCCAATCGACCTCGCCTAAGTCGCTCAGACCGCCACCAGGATCGACGGGCACAGATCTCGGGTTGCGTTTTCCGATTAGGTCTACGTTTCCTATGTTGACAAAGCCGGGATCGATGCACTTGGAATTTCTGCAATGCAACCCATGCTCCAGAATCCAAGGCATGTTCTTCACATGTACAATGCGAAATAGGAGCGCCTGGTCCGGGCTGAGCTTATGATTCACCACGCAACGCCCTCCTTGCGACTCGTCACATCGCCGTACGCGAACGCGGTTGTCAAGTGTCAAGCCATTTTCTGATCTGCTCGGCGATGAATTCCGAACTATTGTCTGAACGGCGTCAGTCCCGCAACAACACGTCACACGTCAGTTTCGCCTTGTTGAGTAGCTTGCGAAACAGCCCACCCTTCCGTGCTTGAGCCCGTAGCGCCACGATCGCCTTTCGTTGCAGGCGGTAGCGGTCGAGTTTCGGCTTCTTCACGACGACGGGTGTTCCTTCCGACTCCTCCAATGGTTTCCATAGTGTGTCGAGCGGATATCCCAGCGTCTTCAGGTCCGCCGGATCCAATTGCGCCACTATCTGTCGCATCAACTCCAGCCGCGCCGGATCCGCCCGCAACTCCTGCACCCACTTCTTCACCGAGCCCGTCTGCGGACGCGAATGCCGGTTCACCCCAATCGGGTCGCCCAGCCCTTTCGGCTTCGTCTCCGCCGCGCCGTCCTTCCTCTTGCCGTAGTCGATGCTCTCCCGCTCGAACGGGACTCCGATGTAGGCGTAGATCCGCTCCATCCAACCCTCGGGATCTTTCACCAAGTCCTCGTAACGCACATGGATGATGGGGATCTCGGTCTGGCGCGCGACCGCCGCCAGCGCGGGCACATAGCGATTCAGAATCGGGTTGTGATCCTGCGCCACCTGGTAGTTCCCGTCGAAGAACGAGTTCGCGAACGACGAGAAAATCGCCAACGGATGCCGCGACAGCAGCACATACTTCGCGTCCGGGAACACCTTCATCATGAACGGCACCACCAAGCCATAGGCGGGCGTCTTGTCCAGGCAGATCGATTTGTCGCTCGTAGACAGATAGCGGCCGTACAGCACGTCGCAATACGCCCGGCACGCGTTCCAGTAGTCTTGTTCCTTGTTGGGTAGCTCTTGGACGAACAGCTTCTGCGACTCGGCCGCCAGCACGTGGTCATACGGCGCCTTGTCCACCTTGTCCCAGACCCCCAGGTGGGCCAGCGGTGTCAATAAATGTGGCTCCGGACCCCCGAGAATCATCGAGTGGGACGACAGCATCCGCTCCAACATCGTTGTGCCCGAACGCGGCGCACCAATTACGAACAGCATATTCACCGGCATCGCGTTCCCCTGTAAGTTTGTGACCCAAGAACCCTCGCGTTCGCTTCGCACAGGCGCTTCTCGAGGCAGCGGTGGTTGGCCGGCGCGCCGGATGCCCGACATCCGTCAACCACCTTTTCATGGAAAACGTATTCTACGTGGAGCCCACGAACGCGATCAAACGTTGGGGTGGCTTCCGATTCGCCGGACAGCTTCCATGTGGCGCGCGCGGCAAGCTCAGTCTCGCTCCTGAGAGAAACGAGCCGCTCACCCGTTTGGTCTCTGCACGGCTGAGTGCAACTCACGCGTGACCAGGTACTTCGGACGCGCCACACACGCAACCTAACGTTCGGGAATGGTTGGCGTTGTCCCGTTTCGTGTCTTTGTGATAATCTCCGATCCAGCCTGCGGCACTTTTGGGGCCGCAGGCGTTGACTTTGTTTTTACGCGGAGAGAGAGTACCCGATGCCCAAAAAAGCAATTCTGTTTGCTATCAAGGTGGCCGTGACTGTTGGTTTGTTCGTGCTGCTGTTCCGCCCGGAGACCTTCGGCCTGAAACCCGACCAGTTCGGCGGTGTGACACCGGCCAAGCTTTGGGCCGAGGTCAAAGGCGCCGACAAGGCCAATCTGTTTGCGTGGCTGGCGTTCGCGGCCGCGGTCAAGCTTGCCGGCATGATGGCCGGCGTCCTGCGGTGGCGGCTACTGTTGCAGGGACAGGGCCTCAAGATGCCCTTCGGGTACATGGTCCAGAGCTGGTTCGTGGGCCGCTTCATCGGCATTTTCCTGCCGGGTACCATCGGTCTCGACGGTTATCGTCTCTACGACTCCACCCTGTACACCCGCGAACCGATCAAGAGCGTTACCGTGATCGCCGTCGAGAAGCTTATCGGCTTCATTTCCCTCACCTTCCTCGTCCTGCTCACTTTTCCATTTGGCTTCCGCTTGCTCAACATCAACGTCGGCGTCTTAGCCGTGATCCTCACTGGACTCGCCGGCTTTGTGACCGCTTCCTTCCTGCTTCTGCTCAATCCCCGGGTCATCCAAGTCTTGGCCGCGGTCTTGCCCACGCCCGCCGCCCTCCGAAACAAGGTCGACAAGCTCGGCGCCGCGGTCACGGCCTACAGTGGCAACCGCACCATGCTGCTGGGCGCGGTTGCCTGCGGCCTATGTGTCCACTTGGGCACCTGTTTCATGTACTTCGGCACCATGATGGCGATCAGAGCCGCGAACACCAGCCTGCTCGACATACTCTTTGCCAGCCCGCTCATGATCTACGGAACCGTGCTTGGGCCATCGGTGGGTGGGGAAGGCATTCGCGAAATCGTTTTCGCCACACTGCTCGGCGCCAAGAGCGGCGTGGCCGTCGCCGTCGTCTTCGCCCACTTGGGTTGGTGGGTGGGCGAACTCGTTCCCTTCCTCGTTGGTTTGCCCATTTTCATCATGCGCTCTCGTCCCGATCAGGACCGAGTCAAGCAGGAGATCGAAGCCGCCCACCGCGAGGCCGCCGCAACCGAGGCCGCGGGCGGCCTGCACCTTACACCTGAAGCTACCGCCAATTACCGCGACAAGGTGTTTCATTGCATCCTCGCGGGCGCGGGCGCCGGCCTGATTTTCGGCGCGTTGTTCGGGTTCGCCGAGGCGGGCTGGCTCCAGAGCACGCTGTCCGGCCTGGTCGAGTCCTCCGCCTTCTGGTGGGGGCCGCTCGTGTATGGTCTCCTTTTTGCCTGCGCCGGTATCGGTGTGGCCGGAGGCCTCTGCTTCCTGTATCTGGTGGCCGACCGCTTCGCGCCCACGGCGGTGACCTTCGCCCTGTCCCTCGGCGGCACGTGCCTGTGCGCGGCCGTCATCGGCCACTTCCGCTACATGCGCGACATTCTCCAGGGGCACCCCCTCAACCCAAGCCAACTGCTCACCCTGGGCGCCGTGTTCGCGTGCGCGGCCATCGTGCTGGCGGCGGTGGGAGGGGGGATCGCGCTCCTGTTCAGGGGCAAGCGCATACCGGCCGTCGCCGCTGTCGTGTCGGTCTACATCTGCACCGCCATATTCGGTTCCATCTACGGTTCCATGACGGCTTCCGGCAGCGAGAAGGCCCAGTTCAACCCGGCGGTGCGCACGACGGGCTCCAACATCATCCTCATCGCCGCCGACGCGCTCCGCGCCGACTTTCTCCAACTCTACAGTTCCGACGCGCAGGCCGAGACGCCCAACCTCGATACCCTCGCCGCCGACGGCGTCAGCTTCCAGAAGTGTTTCGCCCAAGCCTCATGGACCAAGCCGTCTTTCGCCAGCATCTTCACCGGCCGCTATCCCGAATCTCACAAGGCCAGCAAGAAAGCCAGCGCCCTGCCCAGCGAGGTTACCACCGTCGCCGAGCTTCTTCAGAACGGCGGCTACTACACCAAAGGCTTCGCCAACAACCCGAACATCACGGCCACCCTCGGCTTCGACAAGGGTTTCGTCGACTATGTCGACCTCAAACCCAACCTCTACTTTGCCGCAGGTTACTCCGCTTCAAAACTGGCCGGCTACGAGATCCTGCGCAAGGTGCGCAACAAGGTTGTGTCGAAGCTATCCAAGAAGCTGAAGATCACCAACTTCTACCAGCCCGCCGAGGCCGTGACCCAATACGCGCTCGAGTGGCTCGACTCGGACGAGCGCCCCACCGACGCCCCCTTCTTCCTGTTCGTCCACTACATGGACCCTCACGACCCCTTCATGGACCACGACAGGCCCGGCGTCGGCTATGCCCGCAACATCCTTGGCGAGCCCAAGACCGGCGAACTGCGCGAGCCCATGGTCAAGGCTTACAACAGCGATATCGAGCACATGGACACCCACATTGGCGTCCTGCTCGACGGGTTGCGCGAGCGTGAACTCTACGACGACACCCTGATTGTCTTCGTCGCCGACCACGGCGAAGAGTTCTTCGATCACGAAGGCTGGTGGCATGGTCAGACCCTCTTCGACGAACTCATCCACGTGCCCCTCATCGTCCATTTGCCCGGCGGAGCGCGCGCCGGCGAGACCAACGAGCAATTCGCGCGTCATATCGATCTCGCGCCCACCTTCCTGCATTTCGCGCGACTCAAGCCCGGCGGCGAGATGTCCGGAAAGTCGCTCTTTCGCGACGATGGCTACGCGAACGGCGACATCACGTTCGTCTACGCCGAGAACGACTTCGAGAACAACGTTCTCCAAGCCGTTCGCACGACCGACAGGAAGGTTATCCACGCCAACGAAGACAACCCCCGCGGCCACGCCCCCGTCGAGTGCTACGACCTGACCGCCGACCCGCGCGAGCAGAACAACCTCGCTGAGTCCGGCGCCTGCGTCGGCGAACTGGGCACGCTCATCGAAGATATGGTGGCCTCCATCGAGAGCGGCGCCGCGGAGCCCGTCCTAGCCGACCAGAGCGAGGCCCACGACCAACTCGAAGCCCTTGGTTACCTCGGTGGCGACGAGGAAGAGGACGAGATGTAGACGGGCATTTGACTGTGGAGCCGCAGAGAAAGTCCAAGTCAGGGGGGAGCTTTTTCAACAGCCCTATTGTCCGCGATTAAACGAAACGAGGATCTCATGCCATGAAACGTACCGGCCTCCTGTCGAGAGTTCTGCCCGTTCTGTGCGGCGCCGTCCTGTGCACGGCCTCCCCGGCCGGGGAGGTTCTCTGGAAACCGATTCAGGACTCTGTCTATTTGCAGGAAGTGGGGCGTCAAGTCGCCACCGATTCCCCGATCCTCGCCCTCGCCGTCTACAATGGCCGTCTCTACGCAGGGCTCGACGAAGGCCTGTATGTGCTGAAGGACGGGGCGCTGATTCCCGTCGAATTCCCGAAGGAACGGGTACAATGCCTCGCGGTGCTCAATGACGCGCTGTGGATCATTACCGGCGCCGGCCTATACCGCATGACCAACGACGGGCACACGGCCATCGCCCAAGGCCGTTTCACCGCTCTTTGCGGCCATCTCGACACCGTCGTCGTAGCCACCGGCCGTGGCCTGCTGCGTGTCGAAGGAGACACACTCGTTCCGATCCCGGGCGCTGATCGCGCCCCTGGCGCGATCCAGAGCATCGCTTCCTACGGCGAAACGATCTACTGCCTGACCCCCGGCCGCCTCTTGCTGTTCGACGGCAACCGTTACGACGATATCAATACGATCGACTGGGGCGAGTTGCCATCGAAAGATACCCGCGGCATGATGGCCCTTGGCAGCCGTCTCTACATTGCCACCGGCGGCGGCTTGGGCGTGCTGCGCGGGATGGGTATGACGGCTATCCGCGGGCAGGACGGACTCTGTTACGAAGACACGACCTGCCTGGCCTCCGGCTTCGCCGGTGACGTCTGGGTGGGCACGTCGAACGGCGCGATACGGATGGTCGAAGGCGCTTTCCACTACTTCAACATGCGCCGCTGGCTGCCCCACGACAACGTCCGCGCCATTGCCTGCGGGGAAAACGTTGCCTACATCGGCACCGATACCGGCCTCGGCATCATCGAGTACGAACCCTACACCTTGCGGAAGAAAGCCGCCTACTACGAGCGCTATCTCGAAGAGTGGGGGATGAAGCGCCTCGGATTCGTACACAAGCTCGAATGGGACGAATCCCAAGGCTGGATCCGCGAAGTCAGCGACAACGACGCCGGCTGGAGCACCCATTTCCTCACGGCGATGTGCTTCAAGTACGCCGTCACCGGCGAAAAGCAGGCCCGTGAGGAAGCCCTAAACTACTTCAATTCCCTCAAATGGACCGAGGAAATCACGCCCATTCCCGGTTTCCCCGCCCGGTCGATTTGGGCCAAGGGCGAGAAGGGGCATCAAGCCGAAGGCGGCTCCGGCGGTTTCGCCGCCGAGTGGCATGATACCGACGACGGTGTCTGGCAGTGGAAGGCCGACACCTCAAGCGACGAGACCGACGCTCACTTTTACGCGGCCTCTATCTTCCACGATCTCGTGGCTCAGGGCGACGAGAAGCGGCGTGCCCTGGAACACATGGATCGGATTGCGTCGCACATCATCCGCGAAGGCTGGGTGCTGCGCGATCTCGACGGCAAACCCACCGTGTGGGCGCGCTGGGATCCCGAGTACTTCACCAGTCTCCGCGGCAGCTATGCCCGCGGTCTCAACGGTCTCGAGATCCTGTCCTACATGCGGACCGCCGCCACCCTCACCGGCGATGCGAAGTTCGAGGACGCCTACAAGCAGCTTCAAGAGTTCGGCTATCCCAACTACGTATTGCGGCAGAAGCTCGTTTTTCCGCCCGACAACGTCTTCCACTCCGACGACCGGCTTGCCTTCTACGTCTACTACCCGCTGTTGAAGTACGAAACCGACCCCAAGCTCCGTTCCATTTACCGCCGCAGTCTCGAGCGAAGCTGGGAGATCGAGCGCATCGAGCATAATCCCTGGTTCGCCTTCATCTACGGCGCCCTCACCGGAAACGACTGTGAAACCGCCCAAGCCGTCAAGCACCTGCGCGAATGGCCCCTCGATCTGCGGCAACACGACTGGCGAAGCTCCCACCGCGACGATCTGTTCACCCCCGGCGGCTACGTCGCCTACGCCGGCGGCGCCCGGGGCCTATCGCCCCGCGTGACGGGCCCGATCCGCTGGTCGAACACCACCCTCCAGTACGATGGCGGAGCAGGGGGGCGCGTCGTCGTCGATCCCTCCGGCTGGCTCGATGCGTACTGGATGGGGCGGTACTACGGTTTTATCACTGCGCCTGCGACCGACGACCTCGAGTTGACGACGGTCGAACAACGCGGACTGCAGCTTGGCGCCGAACCCTACAAAGGACCGCCGCGCCCCCCCGGACGCCGGTAGCGTATTGTGGCGCGCCCGAAGATCCGGATGATGCGTGAGTTACGCTCAGCCACGCCGATACCAAGCGGGTGTGTGCAGTGTTTGGCGTACGCGCGAGGCTGAGCTTGCCGCGCGCGCCACGGCGGATCGATTCGGTGATTCGGACGTGGCCCTGACCGCACAAACAGAGGAACCTGAACCATGGCATCGCGAACGCCCAAACTCCACTTGTCGCCCTCCGTATTTCATCGCCACCTGATGGACAACACCAAGCAGAAACTGGCCTACGACGGCGGGGATCTGCGTGTCTGGCAGCGCAAGCTGCGCCGGAAGCTTCGCGAGTTGATCGGGGAGATTCCGCGCGAGCGCGTCGCGTTGAACGTGCGTTCGCTCTGGAAGCGCGAGCACGAACTGGGTTTCATCGAGAAGATCGCATTCACCGCCGAACCCTACGCCGACGTGGCCGCCTACATGTGCGTTCCGCGTAGCGCCGAACCGCCATACCCAACCATGGTGTGTGTGCAAGGCCACAGCACCGGGATGCACAACAGCATTGCCGTCGATCTCGAAACCAACGACAAGACGATCGATGTCGAAGGCGACCGCGACTTTGGCATCGGATGTATGAAACGGGGCGTCGCCGCGTTCTGTATCGAACAGCGCGCCTTTGGCGAACGGAGCGAGAAGCTCCAGGAGCAACGTTCCGAGCACGGTTGTCACGATGCCGCCATGCACGCCCTCATGTTGGGCCGCACGCTCATGGGCGAGCGTGTTTTCGACGTGGATCGCGGGATCGACTACCTGGAGACGCGCGGGGATATCGACTTCAAACGCCTCGGCGTGATGGGCAACTCCGGCGGCGGCACGATCAGCATGTTCTCCGCCGCCCTGTTGCCCCGCTTGCGGTTTGCGATGCCGTCCTGCTACTTCTGTACGTTCCGCGACTCGATCATGTCCATCTACCACTGCGCCGACAACTACGTGCCGCACCTCTACAAGTACGCCGAGATGCCCGATATCATGGGATTGTTTGCACCGGGCCCCGTAGTCGTCGTCGCCGGAAAGGCCGACCCCATATTCCCTATCGCGGGGGTGCGGCGAGCCTTCAGAAAACTCAAGACCATCTACCGCGCCGCCGGGGCCGAGGATCGCTGCCACCTTGTCGTCGGCGACGGCGGACACCGTTTCTACGCCGACGCGGCTTGGCCCAAGATGCTGCGCGAACTGCGCCGGTTACGGCAACCCGGTTACGGCATCACCACGCCGATGGTCAGCAGCACGTTGGCGTAGATCCGCTGTTCCCCCGTCACGACCTGGAGGCAGGTGTCCGGACCTTGCGCTTCGTCGTAGAATTCAAACCGGCCGTACTCCGTTAGTTCGAGGTCCGGCATCAAGGCGCGAAACTCGCCGAAGATCTCCGGTTCGTCTCCCGAGTCCGGCGCCATCACCGCCGCATCTTCAACCGGAATCGCCGTCAGTAGCGTTTCCAGCACTTCCGGAACCGTCGGCTTACCCGGCGCCAGGTTGAGGTATACGATGCCGGCGTTCTCGCCCAGCCGTGTGCTGGCCGGGTAGTTGCCGTCCGCGATGAGCACCTTCGAACCATGACCGGCCGAACCGAGGATCTCCAACAGTTCCGGATGGATCAGAGGTTGTTTCAGCATGACATTCTCCCTTGTTCCGCACGAGGCCACGGGCGGCATGAGATTGCCGCGCCACGGGTTCCTCGCAATGACGTGTTGGAATAAAGCGTCGAGGACGCAGAGCACCGCCGCCGTTCTACGCTCGCGCGGCGAACAAGTAGGGGCTACAGCAGGCCCTGTTGCAGCACGCGCTGCACCTCGGTCTTCAGTTCGGGGCGCACCGCCACGGCCTGCTGGAATAGCTCCGCCGCCTTGCGTGTGTCGCCGAATGCCAGCCAGCACTTGCCCAGGCCCATCGCCGCCGTCGCCCGCATGCCGCGGTGCTTGGTGTCTGTCGCCGCGTTCACCACCGTGGCAAACTGTTGGGCGGCCGTGCCGTAGTCTTTCCGCTTCAGGTGGAGCCGCCCCAGCGAAAGGTACGACTCCAGTTCCTCGTCCCAGAACACTTCCGGTCCCGATTGGCGCAGGGCCTTCTTTTTCTCTTTGTGCAGCGCTATCACGGCTTCATAGTGGCGCCGCGCGCCCGGAAGATTCCCCGTCAGATCTTCATAGGTCACCGCCAGGTTGTAGTGCACGCGCGACGACTTCGGGTTCTCCGCAAGCGTTGCCGTGAACAGCGTCTCGTTGTCGTGCCAGGCGCGGTTCCGGGCCACCGTCAGCGCCAGGAAGCATACGCAGGCCGCGTACGCGGCCGCCACCACCATGCGCCGTGCGGCGCGTTGGCGCGCGGCCGCCCAGGCCAGTTCCGCCAGCGCCCAGAAGAACCCCGCCATCGGCACGTACATCCAATGCTCGGCCATGGGCGCATTCAGCGGGAAGATTCCCGAGATGGGCATCCACGTGAGCAGGAACCACGCCAAGCCCAGGCCCGCCCGGGTCTGCCCCTTTCGGAAACTGACGGCCATCACGGCAATCAACAGGAACAACAACACAGCGCCCGTAAGTGTGGTGAGGATCGTGGCGCCAGCCAGAGAGCGTTCCATGTGCAGGCCCGTTGGCATGAACAGCAGGCCGATGTAGAGCGCGAATGACTGAAGTGTCTCCACAACCCGCTGTCCGAACGAACTGTCCGGCGGCGAACCCGACGCGAAGTGCAGCACCGTCATTCGCAGCCAGCCGTATACGGCGAACAGTGCGGCCGCTACACCCAACGGCAGCAAGCGGCCCAGATAGACGCGCTTCCGATCTTCCCCTTCCACGGGGCGCCCGAACGCGAATAGCAACAGCAGCAGCGGGTAGATGAGCATCGACTCTTTGCTCAGCAGACCCCCAACGAAGAACAGGCCGCTCAACAGGCTGCCTGCGATGCGCCGCCCCTTGCTGCCTTCCCACAACGCCGACACAAGCCCCGCGAACATGAACGCCGCCGACATCATGTCGGCCCGGCCGCTGATATAGGCCACCGCCTCCGTGTGGAGTGGATGCACGACATAGATCAGCGGCACGGCCGCCCGCACGAAGTCGGGCGCCCCTAACCGGCTCAGCAGCACGAACAGCAGCAACGCCGCCGCCACATGCCACCCGAGATTCGTGACGTGGAAGAAGAATGGACTCAGGGCCTCGTTCGCGCCCGGACGCGACAGCAGGAAATCGATCATGAAGGTCACCGACACCAGCGGACGGTAGAAATTGCCCTGGCCCCGCCCGAACGCGTGCTGATCTTCCCGGAACAATTGGAAGAACTTCGACGGATCCTGCACGTTGCGGTGCAACAACACCGAGGATGCGTCATCCCACACGAACTCCCCCGTGAAGGTGTTCGCGTAGGCCAGAAGCCCCGCAATCACGATGGCCCCGGCGACCACCAGCCTGAACTGCTTTCGCGACAGTGCCTTCATGTGCTCCCGCTACGGACCGTAGACCTTGAATACGTCGCCCGCCACCTTCTCGTACTCAAGCCGCACGCCCTTCTTGCGGCCGATGATTCCCAGCAGTTTCAGCCCCAGGAACTCGTCACCTTCACGAACCTGCACGATCTCGACCTCGCCGGTTTCCCGGAGGGTTACCTCCAGAAACACGTAGACGTCGTTTTTCTCCAAATCATCGAAGTAACCGAGAACCTTGACACGCGGCCGGTTGAAGTGCACACGCGCGCGTTCTTTCAGCCGTTCCATGCGGGACGAGCTTTCCGGGTTGATCAGTTCATACGCCTCGACCGCGCCCAGCACCAGCCGCCACCGGTCATCGTCCCGCGCCTGCTGGATCATCGTCACCAACTCGTGCTCAAGCAACGTCAGCGCCCGGCGTCCATTCTCCGTCTTGCGGTACTTTTGCACCGCCTCGCGTACCGCCGTCAGGGTCTGTTCCTTGGCGGCGTCCGTCAGATACCCCGGCGCCTGCGGGTTCTGCTCGCCATAGCCGTCCGCATTCAGCACGGCCGACAGAGGCGCCACCGCCAAGCGTAGCTCGCTCAGAATGGCCTCCGCGGTGACGGGTTGCTCCGGCGCCGCGATATCGGGCGTCAGCCGTTCGTTGCAGGCGCCGCAGAGTACCAGCAGCGTTATGCACAATACGCAACATCGGCCCATGGATTCATCCTCTCAAGACCCCTCTGGCACGTCTTCGAGCCTAGCACACCCCCCCAAGCCCGTCAAGGAACCGCATTCTACTGTTCCTCTTTCCATTTTGTGTATAATGCCGCTTTGCTCCCCATCAAGGAGGTCTTCATACATGGGAAAGGACACGGGATGAGCAAGATCCTACTGATTGATGACGACATCGATCTGGCGGAACTCGTCAAAACCAAACTATCCGCCGAAGGCCATGAGGCCTACACCATCAACACCGGCGACGGCGCCTTTGAACTGGCCAAACAGATCAAGCCCGATATCGCCATTCTCGACATCATGCTCCCCGGTGTGACGGGCTACCAGATCTGCCGCCGTCTGCGTAAAGACCCCGAGCTGTACAAGATGGCCATTCTTATTCTTACCGCCCTAGGTGAGGAACCCGAGATCCTTCACGGCCTCGAACAGGGCGCCGACGACTACCTCGTCAAGCCGTTCAAGCTCGAACGGCTGACGGAGAAACTCGCCGCCCTCAACGCCCTGTTGCAAGCCGCCAACACCCGCAATCCTTTTACCAACCTCCCCGGTACCGATGCCGTCAAACGCGAGATCAACCACCGCCTGGCCCGTGGCGCCGCAATCGCCGCATGCTACATTGACGCGGTGGGCTTCAAGCCGTATTGCGCCGCGCGCGGCCCCGCGGGCCAGCAGGAAGCCCTTGCCTTCATTGCTAAGCTGCTTACGTCGCTCACGCGCGACATGGGCATCTACGAGTGCTTCGTCTCTCACATGGGGGGGGAGCACTTCGTCGTGCTTCTTAACCAGGAAGACTACGAGCGCTTCTGCAGCGCCCTGCTCGACACCTTCGATCGCTCCGTACAGCAACTCTACACGGCTCAGGAAATCTCGCAAGGCTACCTGATGGCCACCGACAAGCGAGGCCGCGAAGTGCGCTGCCCGCTCATGGCTTTGTCCGTCGGTGTGGCCCACACTCAGTTCCGCCAGTTCAAGAGCGCCAAGAAGATGTTCGAAGTGCTTGCCCAGACCCGGCAGATGGCGCAGCCCGACGGAAAGAGCATACTCTTCGTCGATCGGCGCCGGACCGATCGCTAGGGGTCCGGCCGGAAACCCGCATGGAGCACGCGGCAGCAGTTGCGAGCAGAGCACGGAGCGACGAAGCCGCAATGCGGGCATTGTAATGAGGAGCGACAACGCTATGCGACGTAAATGCTGCCGCCCGAAGGGTTTGGGCGGGAACGCCATGGGCTGCGTTGCCGCTTCTCAACTACCACCGGGGTGGTTTCGTCGCGGCGCCTCGCCCCTGACGCCCCCGCCGAAACGTGCCCTAATGGGGGTTTCTGGCCGGACCCCTAGAGGCGCGCCGTGCGGCCTCTCTTGACACCGAGTGCACGTTACGCCGTTCCCCTGTCCCTGGCCATGTGCATCTTGACCGGGTGCATCGCCTCTGTCGACGACGAAGAACTCCGGGAACGCGTCCGTACCAGCCGCCCCGCCTGGGAGAGCTACCAGGAAGACATCAAGAGCCAAGTCGGCGCCGCGCCGGTCGCCGAATGGCAGGGCGCCCTGCAACGCGTCGTCTGCCAACGGAATACCGTTCGACTCACGTTTCAAATTCAAGGGCCTTGGGCTGGGCGCGGCACCGCCATACCCGTGCTCGTCCGCGAGCCCTTTGGCGGCATTCACGGTAGCCTCAGCGTGCAGAATGACCAGGGAGCCGTCACCTACCTGTTCGAACTCCCTGAAGCAGCATCCGCAACACCGTTTCCGTGGATTGAAGTCAAGTTTCCCCATCAAGAGAAGCGCATCGTGCTTTCCGAACGAGGCACCTGGACGCGCGCCGAATAACGTGGGGGAGTTCATGGCCGCGACCCCAAGCGGCATGCCGCCCGAGTTGCTTGGAAGAAATCGCTCAAAGGAAATCGCGGCGGCGAAGTCACGAAACGCTCTAGAGCAGTTTAAGTAATTCTGTAGCCACATCTGCTTGCTGTGGTATCGGCTGACTGCGTCACGAAACCTTGCCATAGCACCGCTATGACGGC
>JAACEL010000070.1 GCA_011682535.1 Nitrospiraceae bacterium
TACGCTGGTCTTAGGGCTAGTCTGGCCTGGTTCGTTCACCATTGCTCGTAGCAGAGCGTTTGGGGAGGGATGCGCTAGTTCTCCAACTCCTGCCCGGCAATCCGTGTGGCCGCGTGCGACACCACCTCCGCCAGCGCACGATTCATGGCCTCGGGCAACGCATCGACACCGCTTCGTTCGAGCGGCACCTCAGCGCGGAACGTATCGGCTACGGCAACCTGCGTTCCCAACGCCCGCCGCACCTCGATGCGCAACTCGCATTCCGCCGTCCAGCCGTCCGGTGCATGCCGTTCATCGAGTCTAAGTAGCTGACCGACGAGGATGAGGTCCGGCGCGTGCATGTCGGCCGCATTGCCGACATCCCGGAAGCGGCCTGTGGCCAGCAGGGCCTCAGTCAGAGCGCGTGTGACGACGGTGCCGGGGAGTTCGGCCCACTGGATGCCCGGGTACATGCCGAGTTCCTGTCCGTCGCGGTACACGACGGGCTGCTTGTAGGGTTTGGCGGCCTGGATGGGCCGTATGCCGAGCGTGAGTTCGGTCGGCTGGGCCGGGGCGACCTGGGGTTCGGGTTCCAGCACGTACCACACGGTGGGCACGTAGGCGGGCGTGGCACAACCGGCCACGAGAAGCGCGGCGGCCACTGCGGCCGCCATGGGACCGGTGCATTTCCAGTGTTTCGTCTGCATAAACATTATTCGCCTCCCGCGCGTTTCCCTTTTCCGCGCACGAGCGCGGAGGGATCCTGCTGAAGATACTGGATAAGGCTGCCAGTGGCCTCCAGGGACTCGTTCAACGTCCCCAGTGTTTCGCGCAATCCATATTCAATGTTACTCGCACCGTGGAGAGCGGATCGGGTGACCTCGTCCACGCGGTCGGCCGACTCCTTCAGGCGGCGTGCCAGCTCGGAGAACTCTTTGAGCGCTTCATTGAGGCTCTCCTCCGTGCGCCCCACATCCAAAGGCTTGATCTTCGCCTGCAGCGTCGTGACGGCTTTGTTCGTGTCACGCACCAATTGGCGCACATCTTGCGCCAAGTCGCGGAATTCGCCGATGCCGCTCTGGGCGTCCTTTTTGACGTCGCTCAGCGTTGTATTTGCGTTCTGCAAGAACTGCTGGCCGTTGCGGATCAGTGCCCCGGTGTCTTCGAACAGCAGCGCCAAGTCTCCCTCCTCCATGCCGACCAAGCCCGACTGGAGGGTGCTCGCGATGCCGTCGATGTTGGCCAGCAGGGTCTCGATCTGGGAACTCACGGTTCGCATCAGCGACGCGGAAGCGGGGATCTCGCTGTCCGCCGCCAGGCACGGCCCGCCCGGGTCGCCGCCGCTGAGGGAAATGGCCATGGCGCCGGTGGCCAGACTGTAGATTACCAACTCGGCGCGAACACCCTTTCGCAAAGTGACCTTGCCGACCACGATGTCGATCTGAACGTGGGCCTTGTTGTCGTCGGTGACGTAGATGTCGCTGACGGTGCCCACCGGCACGCCGAGGTATTCGACGAGACCGCCGCTGGTGAGGCCGAGCACGGACTCGTCGAACTCGATCTGATAAGTGATGTGCTCCTCGTTCTTGTAGCCTGAGACCAGCATCACGCCTCCGGCAACAAGAAGGGCGCACACGACCAGGAAGAAACCCACTTTCGCTTTCTGCTTCGGTGTAGCCAAGACTCTACCCCTAGTGTTGGGCTGCGTTGGCGCCCGTGTTCGTTTCGCCTATACGTTCCGCTGTGTAATAAACTCGTCCGCCCGGCGCTCGAAAAACTGCCGGGTACGCTCCACCGAACTCGTCTCCGCCTCGGAAAGGGTGCCGATGAAGATGACGTTGCCGCGATCCAGCATGAGAATCCGGTCCGCCACCTTCCGGATCGAGTCCAACTCATGGGTAACGATAACAAAGGTGATCCCGAGGAGCTTGCGCAGATCCAGGATCAGATCGTCCAGTCCCGATGCCATAATGGGATCGAGGCCGGCCGAGGGCTCGTCGAAGAAGACGATCGGGGGATCGAGCGCGATAGCCCGGGCCAGGCCCGCACGCTTGCGCATGCCGCCCGATAGCTCCGAAGGCATCAGGTGCTGGGCCGAGGCCATGCCGACCAGGCTGAGCTTCAACCGTACCATTGCGTCGATGAGTCGTTCACTCGCCTGCCCGTATTCGCGCAACGGGAGGGCGACGTTGTCGCCGACGGTCAGGGAGTTGATGAGTCCGCTGGACTGGAAGGCGATTCCAATCTCGCGCTGCATTTCGGCCAGTTGATCCTCGTCCATCTGGGTGATGTCGCGTCCGGAGAAGCGAATGGCCCCGGACGTGGGGGAGAGGAGGCCGGTCATGTGCTTGAGGAGCGTTGTCTTGCCGCAGCCGCTGCCGCCGATGATGAGGAAGATCTCGCCCCGGCGTACTTCGCACGAGACTCGATCCAGCACGAGGGTGTCGCCGTAGTGCGCTACCAGGTCACTTACCTCTACCAGGGTGTCGGACATTTCAGTCAACCTTACCATTTTGGCGGCGAACCATTTCGGTCTATTGACGGGAGACATTCTCACTAGGCCGATGCGAAGGCCGGAAGACGGGGCAGATCCGTCTACACTCGTTCCTCGCTTCGCTTGCGTCAGTCCCGTTTCCCTTCGTGATTTGATCCAGGTCTATGTTCGGGTATTTAGAACGTCATCGACGAATCCAGAATGTAGTAGACCACCGTAGCGAAGATGATGTCGATCACGATGATGAAGAAAATGTCCATTACGACGGCCCGGGTGGTCATCAGGCCGACCCCGCGTGAACCGCCCGTTACGCGCAGACCATTGTGGCAGCCGACTAGCACAATCATGATAGCGAAGCAGAGGGCCTTGAGCATGCCCTGGATGATGTCGCCTTGGCTGGCCGCCAGGAGCGTTTCGTGGAACCAGTTCTCCGGGCGGATGCCGATTGCCAGGATACCCCACACGGCCCCGCCCAGGATACCGGCAATCATGCCCAAGGCCACCAGGCAGGGCATCACGATCAGCAGCGCGAGGATCTTCGGGGCGATGAGGAACTGAGCGACGTTGAGTCCCATCCCGCGCAGGGCGTCGATCTCTTCCTGTACCTTCATCGTGGCCAGTTCCGCGGTGATTGCGGCGCCGGTGCGGGCTGAGACGACGATGGCCGTCATGATCGCGGCCAGTTCGCGCGTGAATCCGATTATGATGGCGTCGGCTACGTAGATCCCCAGACCGAACTTGGCGATCTGGGCCGCCGACAGCATGGCGATGATAAGGCCCAGTAGGAAATTCATAAGGAAGTTGATGCGAACCGCCCGCACGCCCATCTCGTAGACTTCGTCGATCCACAGCCCCCATCGGAACCCGCGGCCTTCCAGCGGTCCGACGATGGTCCAGTAGATGGCGTCGATGACGAGATTGAAAAACTCCCAGAACTCGCCTGCGTACTTGTACGCGCGGCCCCCGATCTCCTCGAGGATACCTTCCTCGCGATGGTGCTTCGTCTCGGCGGTTTCAAGTCCGGGTTCGATGAGGTCGATGAAATTGGCGACCTCGCCTTGGTGGCCTTCCCAGCGGAGTTCGGCGTGGCGATGGGCGAGTTCCTGTGCGATGGCCACCATCCAGGCCCCGCCGCGCGAGTCCATCGAACCGGTGTTCGAGAAGTCGAGCAGCAGCACGTCACCCTTGGCTGGATGCAGCCGATGGGCCTGATCGAGCAGAGCCCGGCCAGTCTCCTGGTCCAGCGATGGTGGGCACTCCAGGCGATGTTCCGTCACGACTCCCCCTTCGCAAGGGCTTCGAATTCGTCTTCGGTCAGAACCTGTACGCCAAGCTTCTGCGCTTTGGCCAGCTTCGAGCCGGCTTTCTCGCCGGCCACCAAATAGTCGGTCTTGCCACTGACGCTCGTGCTCGCGCGGCCGCCCAACTGTTTGATCCACTGGTGGATCGCGTCGCGCGAATGCTTGCGCAACGTACCCGTTACCACGAAGGTCTTGCCTTCGAAAAGGCGCGGTTGCCCTGTGCTGTCAGCAGGCCCCTCGTCCATGCGCACGCCGTGGCGGCGCAAAGCCTGGATGAGTTCGCGGTTCTCGGCCGTGTCGAAGAAGTCGCGCACGCTCGCGGCCACGATGTCGCCCACCTCGAACACCTCGCTGAGTTCCTCGACCGGCGCCGCCATGAGGGCGTCGATCGTGTTGTAACGAGCGGCCAGGACCTCCGCGATGTGGTTGCCGACATGGCGGATTCCCAGTCCGTTGAGTAGACGGCTGAGGGGGCGTTCCTTGCTCGCCTCGAGCGCGGCGACGAGGTTGGCGGCGGATTTTTCGCCCATGCGATCGAGATTGGCCAGTTGTTCGGGGGTGAGCGAGTACAGGTCGGCCGCACTGCGGACGAGCCCGAGATCGACGAGTTGATCGACGATGGCGGGCCCCATGCCGTCGATATCCATGGCGCCGCGGCTGGCGAAATACTCCAGGCGCTCCTTGAACTGTGCCGGGCACGCCGCGTTAAGACAGCGAATGAAGACGCCGTCGGGATCCTTGTGCAGTAAGCCGCCACATGAAGGGCAGGCCTCGGGCAACGCGAACGGCTTGGCGTCGGCGGGACGTTCTTCCGGTACAAACCGGATGACTTGCGGGATTATTTCCCCGGCCTTCTGCAGTTCCACCGTGTCGCCTACGCGCAGATCCTTGCGTGCGAGATCCTCGAAATTGTACAGACTGGCTCGTTTCACCGTCGTCCCCGCGAGCAGAACGGGGGCCATCTCGGCCACGGGGGTCAATGCGCCCGACTTGCCCACTTGGATGGTGATAGCGTTGAGCTTGGTTCGTGCCACTTGGGCCGGGAACTTGAAGGCGATCACCCAGCGTGGGGCCTTGGACGTCGCCCCGAGGCGCCGGCGGTGTTCGGGCGACTCGACTTTGACCACCATGCCGTCCATCTCATAGTCCAGTTCGGCGCGCTTCGTATTCCATTCGTCGCAGCACGTCAGCACCTCGTCGATGTTGGCGCAGCGTTTCCAGTTCGGATTGACTGGGAACCCGTATTCCGTCAGCGCCTTCAGCGTGGCGGAGTGGGGGAGTGGGGGCGCATCGTCCAGGGCAACCAGGTCGTACACGTAAAGGTCGAGGCGGCGTTCGGCCACCTGGCGGGGATCGAGGAGTTTCAGCGTGCCTGCGGTGGTGTTGCGGGGATTGGCCAGAGGGGGATCACCCGCCTGCTCACGTTGCCGGTTGATGTGTTCGAGCACGGCGTGGCGCATGTAAACTTCGCCGCGCACTTCGAACGTCCCCGTGGTCCCTTTCAGGCGCAACGGTAACGAGCGGATGGTGCGTACGTTGGCCGTTACGTCATCGCCGCGTGAGCCGTCCCCCCGCGTAGCCCCGCGCACCAGCACGCCGTTTTCGTAGCGCAACGAGATGGCCACGCCGTCCAGTTTCAGCTCGACGACGTAAACGGGCGCTTCCCCGTCCAATCCGCGTCGGACCCGCTCGTCGAACTCGCGCAACTCGCCGGCGTTGTACGTATTGTCGATGGACAGCATCGGCACGGCGTGCTCCACCGTTTCGAAGCCCACGAGCGGTTGTCCGCCCACACGTTGCGTGGGAGATTCCGGCGAGACCAGCGCGGGATACTGTGCTTCCAAGGCTTCCAGTTCGCCCATCAGCGCGTCGAACTCGAAGTCCGAGATCTCGGGAGTGGCTTCGGCGTAATACAGACGCGTATGGCGCTCGATGGCCTCGCAGAGGGCCTCGTGGCTCCTACGTACGTCTTCAGGGGGCTGTGTGGATGTTTCTCCCATTGCTAGAGTATATCCAATCCTCCGAACCGGTTCACGGTTTCATATGGCGCCTCCTCCCCATCCCTCCAGACCCGACGCCACATGAACAAAATCGGACGCGGATTTTCGCCGATTCAATGGATGTGCGCCGATCGGCCCTCGGTGTCAAAGCGCGGAGCCACACGATTGGAATCATTGGCTTTCGTCTATACGCGCGCGAAGCGCGCTTAACGCTTTTCTTTGCTTCTTTCTTTTCTTGTGGAAAGAAAGAAGGGTTCTGTCTTGCTCTTACGGCCCGTGTACATCTCAGAGGAGTCACTTGTCAGACTTGATTATCTGAACCGAATTCGCTAACGTCGCAAGCGAAGTATGGGGCCGCGAGTGGCCCGAACGCAAAGGGTGAGAGTGTGAACAGTCCAACTAAATTGTCTGCCGGGAAACGAATGGTCATCTGGGTGGTGGTGGTCCTTGGTGTTCTTGGCGCCGCGTATGCCGGTTATGTCCGTTTCTCTCGCGTTGCTCTCGATCTTGACCGCCTGCGACCCTACGCCGAGACGGATAGCTATGAAGCGATGTTCGCCGTGTTGCAGGCGAAGGCGCCGGACGCTGATGGCTTCTCGTTCGTCGTCTTGGGTGACAGCCGGAGTGACATCGGCATGGCGCGCCGTGTACTGGGGCGAGCCGCCGAAGAGAAGCCCGCGTTCATTCTCTCGACCGGCGACCTTGTCCGGCGCGGAACGGTCGAGGAATACGTGTCCCACCACATGCCCCTCGTCAAAGGCGTTGCCCCGATCCCCGTCATTCCCGTTCCCGGCAACCATGAGAAGGGGCCCAATCGCGATTTTTCCACCTTCAAAGCCATCTACGGCGATGAGCGATTCAGTTTCGACTTCGAGGATTGCCGCTTCGTCGGGATCAACAACGCTGAGCAAATCGGGCTGAGCCGGGCCGACCTGCGGTTCCTCGATGAGGAACTGCGCAAACCCGGCGCGACACACAAGTTCGTCGTCATGCACGTGCCGCCGCGCTACATGAAGAGTTCTACACAGGGCAACGAGGGACGCGGATTCCGCTGGCACGCACGTGCCTTCAAAAACCTCATGGCCGCCCATGGGGTCGCCCATGTCTTCCTTGGACACGTCCATGGCTTTGCGACGCAGACAATCGGCAACGTGCAGTATACCATCACCGGTGGTGGAGGCGCGCCGCTCACCGAAGCCCTCGACGAAGAGGGCAATGTACACAATTTCGTGGTGGTCCATGTCGGCGTGCAGGGGGTGCGCGCCGAAGTACTGCGCCTCAAGGGGGACGAATGGGTTCGCAGCGACATTCCCTGACATTCTCCGAGGACTACGGCCGTTTTCGGGTGCTGCGAGACACGGTCCGGGAGGGGGCGGCCGAACCTATCTCCGAGACGATCCTCCAGTGCGTCTGGTACGACCAGTTGTTTGCGGCCGAGGGTTTGCGCACCGGCGATGGACAAAACCTGCGGGTGCTGTCGCCCGGGTGGTGGAATCGCAGCGAGGGACCTGACTTCCAGGGCGCTCAGATCGAGTTCGGCGGGCGTCTTCGCACGGGGGATGTAGAAATACACTTCACCCATGGCGCCTGGACACAACACGGCCATCACCTCGATAGCCGTTATGACAACGTCATGCTTGTCGTCGTGTTGGAGGACACGCCGCCCCGCAAGCCACCCGTTAGCTCACAGTTCGTGCGGCTGGCCACTTGTTCGTTAGGCCCCGTGCTGGAAGCGGATTTGATCACCTTGGCGGACCGCGTCACCGTGGACGAGTATCCCTTCGAGACCGAGAGCGCTACAGGGGTCTGCGCGACCCACGCCAAATCGCACGGCCCCGGGGAGATGCTTCGCCTTGCCGAGTTGGCGGGGGAGTGGCGCATGCTCAACAAGGCACGCGCCATGCGCGAGCGTATGGAACGTGTCGGGGCCGACCAGGCCGTGTACGAGGCCTTCCTTTCCGCGTGTGGGTTCAGCCGCTACAAACAGCACTTCCGTGCCATTGCCCACCAGTTCCACTACGACCGCGTGCGCCAGCTTGGGCGGCAAGACGCTCTGCTGCTGGAGGCCGGCTTGCTGCAGATCGCCGGCCTGCTTCCCGGCGCGCTGCCCCCCGGCACCGGCGCCACCCCGCACTTTGCTCGTCTGCGCTTCCATCGTAACCGGCGGCTAAGCGGCCTCAAGAGTCTGCCTCTGAACTGGAGCAGGACGGGCGTTCGTCCCAACAACTACCCTGAACGCCGCTTGGCGGGGGCCGCGCGTTTCCTGGCGCGTAGCGCGCGTGAGGGCCTTGTGGATACGCTCGACCGGGTCTGGCAAGCGAACCTCAAGCCCCTGGACCGCCGTCGTCGGTTCGAAGCGCTGTTCCCCGGACCGATGGGTTTTTGGGCTTCGCACTGCACCTGGACGGGCAAGAAGATGTCCAACCCGATCGCCCCACTGGGGGCCGGACGGATTCGTTCGATCATTGGGAACGTGTTTGTGCCTGCCGCGCTGGCCATCGCCCGCCAAAAACGCAATCGCCCTTTCGAAGAGCGCGTGCTCGAATTTTTTCGCCGGTTGCCTAAGGAGCCCGACAACCACGTGCTCATGCGCATGGTTCCCCGCGTGCTGGGAGGCGAGCCGCGTCCGCGGCTCGATTTCCGCTTGCAGCAGGGTCTGTTGCAGATCTACCAGGACTGGTGCGAGGCCAATCCCTCGTGCCGGAATTGTTCCGTGCTTCGATACCTCACCCCAGCTATGTAGCCGTCCTTTTGCTATTGCCATTCGCCGACGGCCGCGCATACAATCTCATCGCGGGTTTCATCCACGGGTACAGAAACGAAAGGAAAGCGTCATGGCGAAGAAACGACTGTTGTTGGTGATCGGCGGCGCGTGGCATCCATTCGATCGGTGCGCCGAGATCCTCAAGGAGCTTCTTGAAGACACCGGCCGCTACACGATGGACATCACCGACAGCCGCGATAGACTCAAGCGCGGCGCTATCCGCAAGTACGATGCGGTGCTGGCCTACACTTCCAGCGGCAAGCTCACCAAAGATCAGGAGCACGGGCTTCTCGACTTCGTCAAAGCGGGCGGCGCGTTCATCGGCTTACATTGCGCCACCACCGTCGGCAAGACCAACTCCGGCTACGTCGACCTCATCGGCGGAACCTTCGTCTCCCATGGACCGGTGCAGGAATTTCCCGTCACCATCACGCAACGCGATCACGTGATCACGGGCCGCATCCCTGATTTTCGGATCACCGACGAACTCTATCTGCTTGATAAGTTCGATCCGAAGGCGGTTGATGTGCTTGCCACGGCTATGTGGAAAGGCAAGACGCAGCCCATCGCGTACACCAAGACCTACGGCAAAGGACGCATGTTCTACCTGGCCCTCGGCCACGACGAGCGTGCCCTGCTTCACCCCGAGTTCCAGAAGATGGTCCGCCGCGGCGTCGACTGGTCACTCGGCAAGCAGCAGGCTAAGCCGCTCAAGGTTGGTGTGGTGGGGTACGGCTGCCAGTTCCGGATGGGCCAGCTTCACCTGCAGAGCCTGCGTGACGCGGCGGGTTTCGAGCCGGTCGCGATCTGCGACCGGCTGCCCGAACGCCGCGCGGAAGGGAAGGAGGATTACCCCGGTATCAAGACCTACGCGTCCATGAAGCGTATGCTTGACACGTCCGACGTCGAACTCGTGGTCGTCATCACGGAGCACAACACCCACCCCCGCCTTGCGATCCAATGTCTGGAGGCCGGGCGCCACGTGGTCACCGAGAAACCCTTCTGCATCACGGTCAAGGAAGCGGACGAGATGATCCGTGCCGCGGACAAGAACAAGCGGATGCTGAGCGTGTTCCACAATCGCCGTTGGGACGGTGACTATCTGGCCATCAAGAACGCCATCGCCGCAGGCTTGCTCGGCGACGTGTTCCAGATCGAAGCCTGCATGGCGGGCTACGGGCACCCCAGCTATTGGTGGCGGTCCGACAAGCGCATCTCCGGCGGCGCGTTCTACGACTGGGGCGCCCACATCGTCGACTGGGTGCTTGGGCTCGTCCCCGCGAAGATCACCGAAGTGTCAGGCTACTTCCAGCCCAAACGCGTCTGGCACGACGTCACCAACGAAGACCACTGCAACGCCGCCGTGCGGTTCGAGAACGGGTGCTCGGCCACAATCGAACTGTCCCACATCGCCGCCATCGGTAAACCGCGCTGGCGCATCCTGGGCACCCAGGGCGCTTTGGTGGGAGATGGAGAGAAGTTCCGCGTCGTGTCGCACAAGGACGGCATCGAGTTGGATTCGCAGATGAAATTCTTCGAGAGCGATTGGCACGCGTACTACCGCAACGTGGGCGATCATCTGCGTCTGGGCGAGCCCCTGGCGGTGACCCCGGAGAGCGCCCGCCGAGTGATCGCGGTGATTCAGACCGCCGAGCAATCATCAAAGGCAGGCAAGGCCCTCACCCTGCCCAAGCACTGCCGTTAGGGCTCGCGCCTCAGGAAGACAGGGGAAGGACGACGGTGAACGTCGCTCCTTCCCCTTCGTTTCCCGTCAGTTGGATGTGTCCACCGTGTTGGCGGGCGATATCGTAGGCCAAGCTTAGTCCCAGCCCTGGATGATCATCCGAATTACGGGTGGTGAAGAAGGGGTCAAACACATTGCGCCGATCTTCTTTGGCTATGCCCGGCCCGTTGTCTCGAAAGGCGATCCGCACGAACTCGTGCTCAATGCAGCTATCTACCCGCAACGTTCTGGAGTGTTTGTCGATGCTGCTCAGTGCTTCGCAGGCGTTGGTGACGATCGCCGAAAACATAACCCGAACGCCCCCCGCGTCCATCTTCAACTCGGGCAGGTCCGCCGCCAGGTTGATTTCTAGGGCGACCTCTGCTTGAGCTAATCGCTCTTCACAGGTCGTCAGGCTCTCCGAGAGGAGCGCGTTGACGTTGTGCATTTCTCGCTCGACGTCATAGCGGCGCGCGAATGAGAGAATGTCCAGAATCATCCGCCGGCAACGCTTGGCCTCGTTGTCGATCAGCGCGATGCGCTTCCGTATCATTGGCGCACAGTCCACCTTCTTCAGCAACTGCGCATTGCCGAGAATGCCGGTCAGTGGGTTGTTCAGTTCGTGCGCGATGGCGGCAATGAGTTCGCCCAGCATGCTGAATCGTTCGCGGCGCTCGTCGTTGTGGGCGCGCGCCAAGTGTTTTCCGGCGTTGGACAGATACGCAACGGCTCCCGCTATGCGCCCACCCTCTCTGAGGGGGGCCAGTTTCCACTCACACAGAAAGTCCCCCCCGAAACAGGTGGTCAACCGTCTTTGCGCCTTCGAACACGTTCCATGAGAGAGTGTCTCCGCCAGCCCGGTGCGCAAGGCCGAACGTCCCACCCGCGCCAGTTCCGGCAGGCGGATGCCCAGAATCGCGCCCAGCCCAGGGGCGTGTAACGCAGCAAGAGCCGCGGCGTTCGCGTCCCATATCCGCCCCTCGTTGTCGGTCAGCATGACGCCCAGCGGCGCCGTTTCCAGTATTTCCGCCATCAGGGGGGGCGAGCCGTGCAATACGGGCGCCATGGCGGCCCGCAATTCATTCGCGACGCGCTCCATGTCCTCAACGTTTAACTTGGCCCGCAGACTCTCGGCACAGGCCAGGAACAGGGCTCTCAGGACCGCTGGCTCATCGGCGGGCTCGAGGCCTGCGCTTGTGAGTAGACCGGCAGGCAAGGGGGCGTGGTCGCCTAAGCGATCGGCCAACACGCGCACCAATGGCTCCAAGACCTCCAGAGGGATGCCGGAGACCATATCGCATACGGAAGAGGCGATTGCGTTGGAATGCTTATGTAGATAGATAGAGACAGAAGACATGCAGGCACTACTCCATAGTACACATTAAAGTATAGCAAAGGTTTGCGGAAAACGGAATTGACATCTCTGTGTCAACATGCTTGAATGACCGGAATGCGCCCGCGTGGACGCAGAAAACAGGGCCGAAGGGGAGCAATAGAGCAGTTTAAGTAATCCTGTGGCTGCAACTGCGCCAGCGAGGACAAGGCTGAGAAGGAACGAAAACGCCGCCATAGCGGTGCTATGACAAGGTTTCGTGACCCAGTCAGCCGATGCCACAGCAAGCAGATGTGGCTACAGAATTGCTTAAACTGCTCTAGCCCCATCTCGAAAGGAAGGAATCATGTCACTGAAGGTTGCCATCGTGGGGATGGGCGGCATAGGGAACGCGCATGCTGGGTGCTACGTGAACGACCCGCTGAGCGAAATCGTCGCCGTATGCGACATCATCAAGGAACGTGCCGACGCCGCAGCCGAGAAGTATGGGTGCCCCGCGTTCTACAACGTGAAGTCGATGCTCAAGTCGGGCATCAAGATCGACTGTGCAAGCATGTGCACGGCCGGCACGGAAAACGGCGGCGATCACTACAAGCCTACGATGGAGCTTCTGAATGCGCGCATTCCGACCTTGGGCGAAAAGCCCATCTCGAACGAGGTCAGCAAGGCCAAGCGCATGGTGGCTCTGGCCAAGAAGAAGCGCGTCCGCTACGCCATCGACCTCAACCACCGGTTCACGCCGGCCGCCCGTCTGGCGCGCGAGTGGGTCGACAAGGGCCGCCTGGGGCGCCTCCACATCATCAACATGACCATGTGGATCAATAACGCGAACGAGACCTCGCCCCATTTCCACATTCGCGCGCTGCATCCGCACTCGCTCGATGTGATGCGCTATTTCTGCGGCGACGTCGCCAGTGTGCAGGCGTTTTTTCTCCGTGGCAAGACCATGGACGGTAAGCAACGCAAGTGTTGGTCGAACCTTCAGATGAATCTGCTCTTCAAGAACGGCGTCGTCGGCCATTTGACCGGCAGCTACGACGCGGGCGGCTCTTTCGGGCTCGAACGTTGCGAAGTGACCGGTAGCAAAGGCCGGTTTGTGCTCGAAGAGGCGTGCGAGGATCTTACCTTCTACGACCGCGCCAACACGCAGCGGGAGTCGTACCACCACCTTGGCGGCATGACAAACTTCGGCGAAACCTTTGCCAGCCGCATCCACACCTGGCTCGAGCAGAACAAGACCAAGGCGGCCCCCAGCAAGATTGACGGCTCGGGTGCGGACGCGCTGAAGGTTCAGACCATTATCGAAGCCGCCATCGAGTCCTGGGAAAAGAAGAAAGTCATCGACCTCTAGGAATGCGAAAGGTATCCCATGATCAAGCTAGGCGTAAATACCGTATTGTTCGGTGGGTACGACTTCCGTACCGCCATGCAGCACGTCAAGTGGGCCGGATTCGACGCGGCGGAAGTGTCGGCTATCAAGGGCATGTGCGAGCACCTGTGTCTTGAGACGTGGAAGAACGACGCCGCGGAGATGAAGGCTATCGTCGAGGATCTTGAGCTGCCCCTGACCGCCATGGAAGAGGCTGCTTTGGATGAGGATCGGCTCATGATGGCATTCGAAGCCGGCGCTGAGATCGGCATTCCCGTCGTCAACGTCGGCCCCGGCGGGTCGAAAGACGTCCCCGAGGATCTGCCCAAGGCCATCGACATGCTCGCCAAGATGGCCGAGAAAGCGGAGCCGTTCGGCGTGTCTTTGTGCGTGAAGGCCCATGTCGGCGCGTCTATCTGGAACACCCCCACTACCCTCGAAGCCATGAACCGGATCGACTCCCCCGCCTTCGGCATCGACATGGATCCCAGTCATGTCCATCGCGCTGGCGAAGTGCCCAAGGATGCGCTCAAGGAGGTCATCTCCCGGGTCAAGCATGTCCACATTCGCGACTGTGTGGGTCCGGGCCCGAGCCCGGGTGTTCCCGAGTTGCAGGCTTGCGGCCGGGGCGACATCGACCTGATGGGCTACTGCAAAGTCATGGTGGAGGCCGGATACGACGGCCCCGTCAACCTCGAAGTCATCGGCGCGGCCGAGTACGAACTCAGCCGTTGCGCCATTATTTCCGCCGAAACCTGCGGTTATCTCAACGCCTGCCTGAAAGCGTGCGGTGGGCGATAACCGCCTCAGTCTTCAGCCCCTGCGAATCGCGAAAAGGAGAAACTCATGCCTAAGAAACTCCCCAATATTGTCATATTCGCCATAGACAGCATACGGCGCGACCATATGAGTTGCTATGGCTATCCCCGTCTGACTACGCCCCATTTCGACCGGCTGGCCGCCGGGGGAACGCTTGTAGAGAACTCGTTCAGCCCTTACATTCCGACCACCCCGGCCTATTCGAGCATCCTTACCGGGCGCGATGTCATCGGCACGCAGATGCCCTCGCTTTCTCCGAAGGGCCCGCTCGACAAGAAGCACCCCACCCTTCCCGAAATCCTGCGCAAGGCGGGATACACGACCACCTGCGTCGGGTTCGACGGTGGGTTCTACCGCGGGTTCAACAAATACCTCAACTTCGAAGGCTGGGTGTCCTGGGAAGAGCGCCCCGCGCGCAAGGCCGAGAACATGAATGCGGTTACGCTGCCCGCCATCGACAAGATGCACAAGTCCGGCAAGCCCTTCCTGCTGTTCCTGCGCCACATGGACCCGCACGCGCCCTACCTGCCGCCGTCGCCGTATGACACCATGTTCTACTCGAAGAACCCGTGCGCCCGGGGGAACAAGAGCATGAAGCCGGTGATGGCTTTCAAGCCGTTCGCGGACTTTCTCAGTTCGTGGATGCCGCCGGGGATCACGGACAAAGACTTCGTCATCGCACAGTACGACGGCGAACTGGCCTATATGGACGCGTGCAGTCAGCGAATCATTACCCGCCTCGAAGAACTGGGTATCGTCGATGACACGCTCATCGTCATCACCGGCGATCATGGCGAGACGCTCTACGATCACGAGTGTTTCTTCGACCACCACGGACTTTACGAGCCCACGCTCGTCGTGCCGCTCATCTACTATTGGCCGGGCAAGATCGAGCCGGGCGTGCGTTCGAAGGCTTACACGCTCCATGAAGACCTGATCCCCACCGTGCTCGACCTGTGCGGCCTCAAGAAGTTCGCCAAGGGCGTCAAGTTCGACGGTGTGTCCATCGCGCCGTACCTCAAGAAACCCGAAGAATCGCCGCGCTCAGAGTTCTACATCAGCGAGTGCACGTGGATGCGCAAGCAGGGTTGGCGCACGCCGATCTGGAAGTTCTGGGAAGCGCTCGAGCCCGATTTCCACAACAAGCCCCCGGTCGAACTCTACAACCTCATCGACGACCCCGAGGAATCGGTCAATTTGGCCGACAAAGAACCCCAGGTGGTCAAACTGCTGCGCGCGCGCATGAACGCCTGGATCAAGAAGCGCTGCCGCCAGACGGGACTCGGCAACTCGATTGAGGACTATGAACTGGGGCTCGGCAAGCGTATCGGTTCGATCGCGACCGCCAAGAAGCTCCAATCCCGGTAGAGCGACTCCAAATCTGGTTCATCCGGAAAGAGCGTACTTCAGTTTTCTTGGAGGCTTGCTTCCGAATCTCTTCTTGACGGGATAACAGGATAAACAGGATTGAGTTGTG
>JAACEL010000384.1 GCA_011682535.1 Nitrospiraceae bacterium
CGAGCGCAGCTTGCGCTTCCGTTTGCGGGACTTCTTGGTCAGGATGTGTGAATGATAAGCGTGATGGCGTTTGAACTTCCCGCTTGCGGTTCTCCTGATCCGTTTTGCGGCGCCACGGTGGGTTTTCAACTTCGGCATGACTCACTCTCCTTTATAGCTCCAGCGAGCGTGTGCTTACGGCCTTTGCGATACGATCTTGGATGGTCTCCAGCAGCTGCACGCCCTCGTCTCTCCGGTGCCGCAACCGGAGCGCGATGGTACCGTCCTCCGCCTCTCGTTGCCCCACCACCAACAGGTAGGGCACCTTCATGGTCTCTCCCTCGCGAATCTTGTAGCCCAGCTTCTCGGAGCGGCGGTCCACCTCCACCCGCAGACCGCACGCCCGAAGCCGACCGGCGACCTTTTCGGCATAGTCGTTCACGGCGTCGGTGATCGGGAGCACCCGTGCCTGCTCCGGCGCCAGCCAGGGCGGCAGATCGCCGCCGAAGTGCTCCAACATGACGGCGTAGAACCTCTCCACCGATCCCAGAATCGCCCGGTGGATCATCACCGGTCGTTTCTCCGTGCCGTCGGAGTCGACATATCCGAGGCCGAATCGTTCGGGCATCTGGAAATCGAGCTGGATCGTCGCCAATTGCCAGGCGCGGCCGAGGGCGTCGCGGACGTCAAAGTCGATCTTCGGCCCATAGAAGGCGCCCTCGCCCTCGTTGACCTTGAAATCGACGTCGTCGCGAGCTTCGAGGCAGCTTGCCAGAACCGCCTCGGCGTGCTCCCACACCGCAGGGTCCCCCATCGCCTTCTCGGGTCTGGTGGCCAGGTGGACCTTGATGTCTTCGAAGCCGAAAAGGGCGTAGATTTCAAAGATGAAGTCGAAGAGCGAAGTGATCTCGGAGGAGATCTGCGCCGGCGTGCAGAAGATGTGGGCATCGTCCTGGGAAAACGTACGCACCCTGGTCAGCCCGGTCACCACCCCCGAGCGTTCATAGCGGTGGAGACGGCCAAAGTCGGCGATGCGCAGCGGCAGGTCGCGATACGAGTGGGCGCCGCTGCCGAACAGCAGGCAATGCGACGGGCAGTTCATCGGTTTGACGCTCGACGACCGCTCCTCAACCTCATCGAAACTGTCGGCAAAGAACATGTCGTCGCGGTAGTTCTCGTAGTGACCCGAGCGCTTCCACAGCTCGACGTCGAAGATCTGGGGAGTGATCACCTCTTCGTAGCCGTAGGCGCGGTACTTCTCACGCATCAGATCGAGTAGAGCATTGTAGACAATCGTGCCCCGTGGGTGGAAGAAGGGGCTCGCGGGGGCCTCGGAGTGAAACGAGAAGAGACCGAGCTCGCGGCCCAGACGGCGATGGTCGCGACGACGCAGCTCCTCGAGACGAGCGAAGTAGGCATCGAGCTCCTTCTTGGTCGCAAAGGCCGTGCCGTAGATGCGTTGCAGCATCTCGTTGCGTTCGTCGCCTTTGAAATAGGCGCCCGACGCCTCGAGCAGACGCACAGCGCCGATCTGTGAGGTGCGCTGCACGTGCGGTCCGCGGCACAGATCGAGGAACGGACCATGGCTGTAAAGGGTGATCGTCTCGCCCTCGGGAATGTCTTCGAGTCGTTTGAGCTTGATGTCTTCGCCACGCTCGGACATGATCCGTTCGACCTCTTCGCGGTCGGTCTCGGTTCGCTCGAACGCGAGATCCTCTGCGAGGATGCGCCTCATCTCCGCCTCGATGCGTTCGAAGTCCTCGGGGCGGAAGGGGCGTGGGAAGCGAAAGTCGTACTGGTACTTCTCGGCGTGATCCTGGCGACCGGCATCGATCGGGGTGCCCGGCCACAGCCGTTTGACGGCATCGGCGAGCACATGCTCCGCGGAGTGCCGAATGACCTCGCCCGCCTCGGGATCGCGGGTGGTGACGATCCGGAGCTCGACATCCGACGTGAGTTCGGTGCGCAGATCGACCAAACGTCCGTCAACCAGCGCCGCAACCGTATCGCGGGCGAGCCGCGGACCGATGGCCTCGGCCACCTGGAGGACGGTCGATCCCGCGGGAAGTTCCCGCGCGCTGCCGTCCGGCAAGCTCACCCTGATTGTTGTCGCCATCTGTCACTCCGTCTCCAAGTGCTCCCCGGCGAATATACGCCCACATTCGGCCGTACTTCCGCCGGGAAGAACCAAAACATAAAAACCCGCCCAGGGGGTCGGGTTTCGGATCGTGAAGGTGGTAGGCGCGCGCGGACTCGAACCGCGGACTTCATCCGTGTGAGGGATGCGCTCTAACCAACTGAGCTACGCGCCTTCAGTACTGGAAAATGGTAGGCGTGAGCGGACTCGAACCGCTGACCCCTACCGTGTCAAGGTAGTACTCTAACCAGCTGAGCTACACGCCTACAGGCTAATGACGGGTGGTCCAAGGACTCTTGAAACCCGACTTCGACCGTATGATCTGACAAAGAACATCCCTAGAAAATCCAGGGAAATGGGATGCTACCACCGGGCCGTTTGGCTGTCAATGGAGGGGGCACGCCGCCAGGGGCTCCGCCCCAGCGGAGCGACGCCGTAGAGTCACCTGGGTCCAGCGTCCCAGGGCGGGCGGATGGGCGCGGGAGCCCTACCAGGGGCCGAAGGGGGTATATTTGTAGGCGGGTTTGGCCTTCTTGGTATAGGGGCAAGCTTGAGCGGGTCGCCAGGGGCCAATTCCTGGCGGCCCGCTCCTCGGCTCAGCCCATGGCGGCGTGAGCCAAGACCTCCCAGGGAATCCGGTCAGAGATCGTGGCGACATCGCGGAACATTTCCGCGACAATGCCGATGATGGTGTCACAAGGGTCCTTCGGTTTTCTCGGGCGCTTGAGGCGCCGGTAGACAAAGAGCTGTAGGAGATTGAAGACCAACATCCAGAGCAGCAGGATGGCCATGATGGCATTCGGCGTATGGCGATAGACTCGACCGAGATTCCAGTACTTCACCCACTGGCCGAACCCTGTGTTTTCGATATGCCACCGCGAACGGACGATCTTGAATGCTGTTCGGCGACTGGCCTTTTGAGCTCTCTTCCCCACGATGGCGAAACACCAAGTCTTGCGGGTGCCGTTCTTCTTGGTGATAACTGCACGAATGACCCGGACCTTGCCCTTGTACGTGTCGAGCGTGTCGATGCCGTCCACATCCCAGAACTCAACAGACTCCTTTTTCTCGTCGTCGTAGATCCTTTGGCACGGATCCTTACCTTCCCAGAGGGCCAGTGCGTCTTTCAACGGTTCGTTGTCACTTTTCTTCAAGACGATGAAGCCACCATATCCGTACTCGTCGAGCTTCGTCATCACCGGCCCGTTGGCGTAAAGGGCGTCGAGAACGAAAGCGTCGATGAAGGTGGCGTAAGTGTCGTGGAGGCGATCGATGAGGCGGTGCGCTGCAGTCAGCTCTCCTTCGTGGTGTGCATCCTCCCCGAGGTCGCGCCGTGCCTCGGCGTTGAGCACCGGCTCGATGTCGAGGACCACGTCGAGAACGGGTCCGACGAGCATGGCAACGACGTAGCGGTGGTAGTACTGCGTACGCTTCTCCACCTCGCCGGTGGTCGGATTCTTCACCGACACCTCGCGTGTCAGGCAATGGGAGCAGTGCCTGTCATAGGAGCAGGACGGCTCCCATCCGTCGAGGGCTACGCAGCGTAGCGCACCGTAGGATCCTCCGCGGAACACCTTGTTGCGCTCCGCCCTCCAGATGACGTCCTCGATTCCGTTGCGCAGGCCATCCAGGTCCAACTTGTCCAGGACGTTGCTGATGACCTCGGCGCTGAACGCCTTGACGCCTTGTGAGGGTTTGCGGCCGATAAGCTTCTGGAAGTCCTCGTGTTTTAGATCACCCTCGGTGGCGTTGATGCTGGGACGCCGGAAGAGGGCGGCGTGGAAGAGGCTGTTGACCACCTCGAAGGTCGAGTAGGTCGGGTCGCGGCGCCCGTCGCGCAGGCCCCCGAGGAGGCGGGGCAACCCGAAAACCTGGGTGGCATACTTCAAAAAGAGGTGGAGCTTACGGCTGGAGTTGATTACCCAAGCGGGCAACAAAGACGCCGTTTCGCAACGTTCTCGTAGCAGGCAGCACTTCTTGTACTTGCTACCACTCCCACAGGGACAAGGCTCGTTGCGACCGACCGGCTGTGGTCGGATCTCATCACGCTCCCTGCTGGCGCCCGGAGCGCTACTGCCACCGACGAGCGTCTTCAAAGCGGCTCACAATCTGCCACGTCGAAGAGATTGCTTCGGCATGGAGTCGCTCACCGCCTTTTCTTCTTGGTCGTCTGTTTGCGCCACAAGGTGAGCAGTTGGGCGTTGGCAGCGAGTACTTCGCCGACTGCGGACTTGACCTTACGACCTTGCTCGACGAGCGGTCGGATTTCTTCCACCCAGTCATCGGGAATCCGTTCAACGTGCTTCTTCCCGTCCACCATGAAGGTCAGCGACCACATGGGGTGTCCCTTGCCCGTCGCGCAGTGGCACGTCGGCTTACCGCATCGGCGGTGGGTCAGCGCCAGCGACCCACCCACGGCGTTCTCGGGAATACCGTAGCGTCGCACAAGCTCGTGCTTGCGTTGGCGGAGACGTGCGGCCTCTGGGCCCTTGGCCTTGAACCATTTCATACTGCATGTAAGTATACACGCAGAATGCCATAAATCAACCCCCTCCTCAGATTCGGGAATTTGTCCCTGCGGAATTTGGCGGAAAGCTCAGCGCCTACGGGAATCTACCGCTATGGGGCGGAGCCCCTGGCACGCCGCCCCGCAGGAACCTACCAGCGCTTCGGATCCAACCCCTCGAACACCAGGAGCTTGCTCTGGGACACCCGGTGATTGAGAACCAATTCTCCTGTCGACGGATCGACGGTCAGGGGCAGATACTCGAAATGCTCCGGCGCCGGCCCGTCGAGTTCCAGGGTCGGACCTCTGTGCCATGTACTGCGGCCGGCCAACGCTCGATAGACGACGACGGCATCCTGCTCGCGGCGCAGCTGGAAAAGGTCTTTTCCATCGCGGCTCCAGGCTACCCGTGTCGGATGGGGGCTCACTTTGAAAGGGGCGCCTCCCTGGGGCG
>JAACEL010000071.1 GCA_011682535.1 Nitrospiraceae bacterium
GGCTACGGCTACTCGCTCTCCTACTATCAGGACTACGGCCGCCACTGGGGCAATTATTGCCTGTACGGCGACATGGGCCACCTTGAAGGTTGCACACCCGAGAGCCGCTCGGCGTATGAACACACGGCCCTGGTGCACGGTCTCTACAACGTGGTTTCAGACCTGATGAGGCGGGCCAGCGCCAAGCTCCCCGAAGGGTGCGAACCGTTCGTCACGGCGAACAACTCCGACGGCAATCCAGGAATCTCCTGGGGCGGCCACATCAACGTGGCCGCCGACTCTCGGTTATTCCGTTGGGTATTCAAGACCAAGCCCCACGTGCTGGGCATGTTGGCCAGTTTCCTGGCCGCGGCCGTGAACGTGTTTGGGCAGGGGTTCGTGTTGCGGTACCCGAACGGGAAAGCGGCGTTCGTTCTGTGTTCACGCGCCCATCACACGCGTGTGCTGGTGGATTCGAGCACGACGATTGCCTACAAGCGCCCGTTGTGTAACTCGCGCGACGAGAACCACGCCCACGACGGCATTTCGCGCTTCCATCTCATCCCGTTCGACACAATCCTGCAGCCGATGGCCCTGCTGCAGCGCACGTGGCTGTTACAGGCCTTCTTCGCGTGCCTGGAGCAGGGCTACTGCAACACGGCGCTGCTGCTCGACAACCCGGTGCGCGCCACGAGTCTATGGTCGAGGGGGCTGTCGGCGCGGACCGGCAAGATGGAAAAGCGCTGCCGGACGGCGAACGGCCGGAAGTTGACCTCCGTTGAGTTGCTGTCGGCGATCACGGAAGACATCGCCAAGTATCACGAAGCAGGCCTGCTCCCCGAGGAAATCGTGCCGCACACGGCCCAAATCCTCCCTATCTGGCGTAAGACGCTGTCGCTGATGAACGAAGGGAACGTGTCCGAACTCTCCAAGCGCTGCGACTGGGCCCTGATGTACATGATTCTGGAGCGCGAGATAGCCCAGCGCGGCCTCGAGTGGAATTCCGATGAAATCGTGCTCACCCAGCAGTTGTACTCGCACCTGGATCGCAACGTGGGGCTGTTCTGGTCGTTTCTCGATTCGGGCTACATCGAACGGTGCGTGGACGACGAGATGATCGTGCGTTTGCAGCATGAGGGTCCCACCGACACGCGGGCTTATGCGCGCCGCGCCATCCTCGATAAGTTCGGCGACTCGGTCTACGACGTCGACTGGAGCGAGATCAAGGTCAAGTGGTCCAACGACTCCAAATGGTCGAGCACACGCCGCGTCATCGAGATGAGAGACCCGGCGGGCTTCACGAAGGCTGAGGTCGGCGCGATCATCGAAAACGCCGGCACCGTCCAGGAGTTGTGCGAGGCGTTGGGGGCGGATGATCCCTATCGCGCCTACAGCGTCAGTGCGAAGTCAGCGGGTACGGGATATACCGCGTCGAGCTCGCTGGCGGGAACCCAGGTGGCCTCCAGCCCCATCCTGCTACCCGCAGGCACGAGTCCTTCTCGCGCCGCCCCGGCTGAGGTCGGCGAAGAAACGGAATAGATGGCGGAGAATGACGCACAGCGGTTGCGTCGAACGCCACGGACTAGGGTGCGCATCAGCGCCCCTATGGATAACAGTTGGAAACGGAACAACCGGAGGAAAAGACATGGACGGAGAACAAGAGGTCAGGATTAGCGGCGATGGCGGCGCGAGTGGCAACGATGCTGACGCCGGCGGTGTGAACGGTGCGGCTCTGCACGAGGTGCGCGCGGCGGCGGCGGCATTCAGCGCCGCGTCGGACCGCGCGCTCAACTACGCCAACCAAAGCACCGTCAGCACCAAGCAGACGTTGGAGGCCATACGGAACACGGGAGGCGAATAGCCATGACCGAGTCTGTCACGCTCTTCTGTTTCGGCAAGGAATTGGAATTGGCTCCAGCCACGGTACCATGCCACAGTCATGCGCAGCGTCCCAACAACTGCGAGGTGTACCGGCGCGTATGCGAGGTGATCCGCAACTCCCCCACGCCTTGCCTGGTAGGAGACATCGGCATATTCACGGCCTATGGCAGACTCTACCTGGAGTCCATGGGCGACCACGTCGAGGTCGCCCTGGCTCCAGGCACCTCGCCCGACGAGGCTGTCAAGACCGATGCCAAGATGATCAAGATACTCCAGGACGCGCTACGTGCCATCCGCGGAAGGCTGCCAGGCGTCAACCTGCTCAAGAACAACCGGGACTACATGTCGGGTGCAACCTGGGGCGCGCACGAGAGCTACGCCATCCGCAAATCTTCCGACTCGCTTGCGGAGGCCGTGCTGCCGTTCCTGGTCACGCGCCAGATCTTTGCGGGAAGCGGCACACCGCAGAGGGGCGGCTATTGGCTGAGCCCCCGGGCCGCGTACATGAAACAGGCCATCGGCGGCGACACGACGGGCAACCGTGCCATCTATTCCACGGCACGCGACGAACCCTTGATGGAGCGCCGCACGTTCCGCCACCGCCTCCATCTCATTGTCGGCGACAGCAACCGCTCGCAACTGTCCCAATGGCTCAAATTGGGGACTACGGCCCTCGTGTTGCGCGCCGCGGAAGAGAATCCGCGCATCGGCGACGCGGTGCGTTTTTCGCAGCCGGTGTCGAGCATCCAAGCCCTGTCGAAGCTGGATCCCGACGGCGCGCTGTTGTTCAACCCGTTGCTCACGGCCGTGCAGCGCCACTACCTGGCCGCGGTCGGCAATCTGCTCGAAAAGCACGACATGCCCAAGTGGTGCGCCCGGGTGTGGCAGGTCTGGTCCGACACGCTGGATCGACTCGAGAGCGATCCCCGGGAGACGCAGTTGGACGCATTCATCAAGCTCAAGTTATTCCAGCACTTCCTCAACTCCCGGGGCAAGAAATGGCAGGATCTCAACACTTGTGTGGACGGCCTATTCTGGGATCTCGCCCTGCTCGACGTGCACTACCACGCGCTGCTCGACAGTGCGTTCGATTCGCTGGACGAAGCCGGAGTCATCGACCACAGGGTGGTCCCCGATGCCGAGACGGAACCGGGATGCGAACCTGAGCCATTCGTGCTCTCGGACCTTCCGCGGGAAGCGGCACGCTCCCGGCTGATCAAGCAGTACGCCGGCAGTGCTGGCTATGCCTGCGGTTGGACGCACTTCTCCAATGTAGCAACCGGGGAAACAATCAAGATGATGGACCCTTTTTCCGGCAACATGGAGTGGGAAGCGCCCGCGGCGCGAAGGCGGACGGATCCCCGGATCGCGCGCGATAGCGAAAACGTCACACTGGAAGATCTGCACGCTCGCATTCGCAGCGAGGCTTACGCCCGCCGCGCGGCCAGCCGGGAACGTTCGGCCGTGGAACTTGCCGCGCTCGCCCGAGCCCGAGCGGCCTTTGAGCGCAGGCGGCGCGCCCAGGACAGAGCCGTGGACGAAGACATGCCCGAAACCCCGGAGCAGACGGACCTGTTCGGATCGGGAGACAGCGCATGATGCAACTCGAACGCACGCTCGAAAACAGACTGACAGCGCTCGACATCAACTTCGAGTCGCGCGATCCCAACACGCTCGTGCTCAACGCGGTCCCGGTTAACACGCGCTTTTTCAACAAGGAACGCACCAACATCCTGGTCCGGCGTCTCGGTCCCGCCATGCCGTTCCTCGTGTGCGTCGATGAAGACTTGAAGTATGTGGGCGCCGACCCCGCCCTGACGCGCACGTTCGCCACTGGCGTGCAGCGTCAGGGTTGGCGGGGACTCGTACTGCGCCAAGACCGGAACGCCGGCGTCGAAACCATCGTCGAACAAGCGCTGCGTCTGTTGGGAACGGACGGTGAAGAACCGCGCATGTCGGCGATCGACACGGCCTCCCAGTCCGACACCAGCCTGCTTGCGGCATTCGCCACCGATCTGACCGCCCTGGTACGCAACGGAGCCCGCGCCCCCACCGTCGGCCGCGCCGAAGAGATCGACCAAGCGGCCGCCTGCCTTATCCGCTGGAGCGAAGCCGGACTCGCACTCGTGACGGGCGACTCGGGCGTTGGCAAGAGTAACCTGCTGCACGGTGTCGCCGCGAAACTCGCCACGTGCCGTCCCGAGCTGACACTGCTCACACTCGATCTCTCGAAGCTGTTCGCGGGCGCCCTGTTCGACGCTGAACGCGAGACTATGCTATGCAACCTGCTGGACGAGTTGGCGCAGACTCCTGAGCGGCTCGTCGCTATCGAGCGGCTCGACCTCGCCGTGCGTGAAACGCCCCACGGCCCGATGCTGCTGATCCGGGCACTCGACAACGGCGTGCGTCTGGCCGGAACGGCCGCCCCCACGTATCTACCCCGGTTCCACGCAGAGCCCCTGGGCCGGCGCGTGCACACCATTGAACTCGAGGAGATGGAACCGGAGGAGACTCTGGGCGTTCTGTTGAATCTGCGTGAGGCGTTGGGCGCGCACCATCGCGTCGAGATCGACGATAGCATCGCCCGCGCCACCGTGGCCGCCGCAGGTCCACTCGAAGGGAATTATCCCGCGAAGGCGGTCACGCTGCTCGATGCGGCCGCGGCAAAGGCCGCATTGGGCGGCACCCACGTCATCGGACTGGACGACGTGTACTACGCGGCAAAGTGGGCGCGGTCCACGCCCGACCCGCAGTACGGTTAGCCCGCGCCGCGCGGCCTCCCTTGCAGGTATTCGTAACGCTCCGCCATCCGGGCCAATGTCTTGGCCGCGTTGACGGGACTGGCGTATGCGTACACCCCTAGACGTTCCATCTCGGCCACCGCCTCGTTCGGCGCGGGACCATAGGCAATCATGACGGTGTCGGACGCGACGATGATCGGCTTGCCGTACAAATCGATAAGCCCCGCGATGCGTTCAGCGTCATGCATCTCGACCTTCGTCGCCATCTCAATGAGTCTTTTCAGTCCCAGACGCTCCGCTTCGTCTGAGTCGCGCAAGCGTTCGCTTCGGCTGCAGATGTACCCGATGCCGAGCACCATCACCGCATCGACCTGCGGACTCTTCAGCACGGCCTCGACGGCCCTGGACATGAGCGTGCGGTCGTTTCCCGCCACCAGATCGATCGGATTGCCCCGGCTCCACCAGCCCGGCAACACGTCGTCGAGTTCGCGCAGCACGCCGCCGGGCAGGTCGATGACGTCGAGTCCCGCCTCGATACACGCGTCCGCGCCTATCACGCCCCATCCGCCGCCTTCCGACACGACCACCACGCGCCGGCCACGCGGCAGCGGCTGCGACACGAACGCCGAGGTCAACTCCATCGCCTGGTAGATGTCGTCGACCACCGTCGCGCCGGCCTGATGGCAGGCCGATTCGAACAACACGGTACGCGTCGCCAGCGAACCGGTGTGCGACGCCGCCGCCTTCTGCCCCGCCTCGCTACGCCCGCCCTTCACGACGACGACCGGTTTCTGGGCAGCTACGTGTTTTATGGTGCGGAACAGATGCCTGCCGTCGCGCGTGCCTTCGATGTACGCCAGGACGGCCTTGGTCCGGGAGTCATGGGCAAAGAACTGGAGATAGTCCTCGCATTGCGTGGCGGCTTCGTTACCGCTGCTGACGAATCGCGCGATGCCCACTTGGTGCAATTGCGCCCACGTGAGCGTGGTCATGCCAACGTTGCCGCTCTGCGATACCAGTGACATGCCGCCGCCCTTGGGGTGACGATAGATCATCCCGCTGTAGAGGCTGTGCGGATCAGGGCTGGCCACGCCGGCGCAGTTCGGGCCGACGACCAGCATGCCCGCCTCATCCGCGATGCGCACGATCTCGTCTTGCGCCGCCTCCGCGGCGGGATCGTCGAGTTCGCCAAAACCTGCGGTGATTACGATGACGGCCCGGACGCCGCATTCGGCGCATTCACGCATCGCCCCGGGCACGAGCGGCGGTGGCAACACGATCAAGGCCAGGTCCACGACGGTGGGCAGTTCTGAGAGACTCGGGTAGCAGTCGACGCCGACAATCTCCGTGTGCTTGGGGTTGACCGCGTACAGCGCCCCTTTGTAGCCGCCGGCCAGCGTGTTGTACAGAATGCGGAAGCCCCATTTGAGCGGCGATTCCGATGCGCCCACGATGGCCACGCTCGACGGTTCAAACAGCGCCAAGTACTTGCGTTTCATGTCCGCCACTTCTTGCGGGGAGAGGGTGAGAGCGCCGTTGAGCGTCATGCCTGCGGCCCTCCTTTCGCGCCGCCAGGCGCCGCCAGCGCGACCAGCCCGTCCACGGCAACCGGATCGCCCCCCTGGAAGATGAGCGGGTTGACGTCCACCTGCGACACCTGCGGACACTCCTCGAGGATACGCCCGACGCTCATCAGCACCCCCGCCAGCGCGTCGCAATCCGCGGCCGGTTCGCCGCGCAACGGACCGAAGATGCGCCGCCCCCGGAGTTCGCCGATCATCTCGAGCGCGTCGCGCGTGCCGAGCGGCGCCAGCCGGAAAGACACATCGGCTACGGCTTCCACCAGGATGCCCCCCAGGCCCAGCATCACGCAGGGACCGAACAGGGCGTCGCGCATGCCGCCGACAATGATCTCCCGTTTCCCGCGCACCATCCGCTGCACAAGGTAGCCGTCCAGGCCTACGCCCCCCGCCGCCTCGTCAATGGCCGCCACCGCGGCCTCCACCGCGGCTGCGTCCCGCGCGTCGAGCGCCACAAGCCCCCTGTCGCTTTTGTGCATGAGGTCGGGTGAGCAACCCTTCACGGCGACAGGATACGCCAGCCGTTCCGCCGCCTGTACTGCGTCCGCGGCGCTGCCCGCGAGTTCTTCCATAACCGTGGGAACGCCAAACGCCGCCAAAACGCGCTTGGAATCGTGTTCCGACAAGGCGCCTTGACCGCGCGCCAGCGCTTGTTCGATGAGTTGCTGTACGTCGTGCATCCGTGTGTCACTCCCCGCGCACATCATAGGCCCGCTCTCCATGGCAATCCAGTATCTCAAGCGCCGACCAACCGCCCAAGCCGCGCCTTGAGTTTCATCAGCCAGATCACCGGTTTCGGCACGCCGGGCGCCGACGGCGGCGCTACCAGGGCGCCCTCTTCCGCGCCCTCGGGCGCCGGACCGATGTCGGGAACCTCCCCGTCCGCGGTGTACATTCCGGCAATGAGATCAATGACTTGGTTCTTCACCATGCGGCGCATTGGCGCCTTGGCGATGAGGCCGTACATCGGCGCGCTTCCCTCAAACGCCGCGTCCGGGTGCGACTTGACGTACTCGACGCCGTCGCGCAGGTCGGCCAGGTATTGATCGAGGATCTGAGCGTGGCCGGGATTGATGATCAGGTGCAGGGCCTCGGGTACCTGCAAGCGATCCAGATGCCAGCCGCGGCTCTCGAGAAAATCGCCCACGGCGTAGGTGCTGAACCCCTTGACCTTGGAACCATAAGCCAGGATCGACATCGCGGGCTTGCCGAAAACCTGCAACTCAGGGATGGCCTCGATGCCATCGCGGAAGCCGCGCGTCACGGCCATCGTGGCCCGCGCGTTCTCCAGCAGCCCGTCCTCGCCCAACGCTTGCAGCGACGCCCAGGCCGCTGCGATAGCCGCGCCGGGGCGCGTGCCCGCGAGCGTGGGCGAGGCATACACGCCGCCACACCAGTCCGTCGCCGCGCTGATCTGGCAGCGCAGGTACTTCATGCCACGATACATCACCGTCGACGCACCCTTGGCAGCGTAACCATACTTGTGTACGTCGGCCGACATCGAAGTGACGCCGGGCACGCGGAAGTCAAACGGAGGGATCGGGCTGAGGCGTTCGTCCTCGCGCAACTGCTCAACGAACGGCACCATGAAACCGCCAATGCACCCGTCGACATGCAGCGGCAGATCGTGTTTCAGCGCGAGGGCCGCCAGGTCTTCGATCGGATCGATGACCCCATAGGGATAGCAGGCCGCGCTGCCCACCAGGCCGATCGTGTTGTCGTTGATGCACGCGGCCATGGCCTTGGGGTCGGCGCGGTAATCCGATTGGAGCGGCGTCTTGACGATGCGCATGTCGAAGTACTCACCGGCCTTGTAGAACGCCGCGTGGGCCGACTCGGGCACCACGATCTCGGGCCGCGTGATCCACGGCCTTGTCTTGCGCGCGTATTGGCGGTAGGTGAGCATGGCCAGCAGGATGCTTTCGGTGCCGCCGGACGTCATGGTGCCGACGACTTCGTCGTCGCCGTGCAGCATGGTGACCGTCGTACGCACGACGCCATGCTCCATTTTTTGCAGGCTTCTGAAGGCCATCGGATTGAGGCCGTTGGTGGAGAAGAACAGTCCGTGGGCTTCTCGGATGAAGTCGGTGTGTACCTTCGAGTGGTGATAGACGAGGCCGAAAGCGCGGTTGCCCTCCCAGTCCACGTCACCGTCTCGCAACACCCGCATCTCGTCGAGAAGAACCTGCCGGTCAACGCCCTGCTTCGGAAGTACTGTTCCTCGATCGTTCATGGACTCCCCTCTGGTTGCCTGCCGTTTCCCCTATCGTACCGCTTCTCGACCTCGAAAGAAAACGGCAGGCCGCACCGATGCCGGGCTCGTGGTAGGATAAAGCGCGATGCATCACTCCAGGAGGATACGCCCGATGACCTTGGACGAGATACTCGAGCGCCGCTATTCGTTGCGTTCTTACGACGCACGGCCGGTCGCACACGGAGACGTTGTGGCCCTTTGTGAAGCCGCCCGGCAGGCGCCCTCCGCCATGAACAGCCAGACGTGGCGATTCATCGCCGTCACGGATCCTGAACGAATCGCACGGCTGGTGGCGCGCGGCATGGGGCCCGTAATCAAGAACAAGTGGGCGGCCGGCGCCCCGCTGATCATCGTGGGGTGCGCGAAACTCGATTTCATGGCCAACCGCCTGGGCACGCGCGTGACGGGCGTCGAATACTACCGGATAGACATGGGGATCGCCATGGAGCACATGGCGCTCAAGGCCACGGAATTGGGGTTGGGCTCGTGTTGGATCGGTTGGATCGACGAGGCAGGCATACGCGAGGTGCTGGGCATTCCCGGCAGTGTACGGGTGCTGGCGATGCTCTCGGTGGGCTATGCGAAACAAGCAGAGCGGCCGCCACGCAAGCGCAAGGCGCTCAACAAGATCGCGTTCTCGAACGAGTGGGGCGAGGGACTGTCGACGTGAGGGCTCGACACAGGCCCTTGAACGTCGATGTCCCCGGGACAGCGCCCCGGGGACATTGATAAACCTATGGTCGGCGAGACAAGCGCTCCCGCCGCACGGATCTTGCTTCGACTAGCCTTGGCCGAACAGACCGCTGAAGAAGTCCAAAATGCTTTTCCACAGATCTTCGAGCCACTTGACGATGTTATCCCACATGCTTCTTCTCCTTGGTTTGTCGAACTACCGTTACCCGCTCCCGCGAGTTTGTCAACGCATAGCGGCAACCAGGGTTGCCGTCAATACTTACCAAGGAGGTGCGCGTTCGTTACACGTCGTGGACTCCCCCCGCGGGCGTCCGGTCTCCGCCGACTGCGTGCGCCTACGGCTTCTCTGGCTCTCCCAGCAGCAGCGAGACCGCGTTGGCGCGCCAGAGAGCAACGCCCAGATCGATTGCGCCGTCCTGGTTGAAATCGGCCGCGCACAACGCGCGGGGCCGCGCGTCTTCATACTTATACGACTCGGTGCGGAACGTCTGGCGCATGGCGCCCGGCTCCGACTCGTTGATAAGCACGAGGACTTGCGACGAACCGTAGCAGGCTACGGCCAGGTCGATTTTGCCGTCCGCGTTCAGATCCCGCACGAGCAGATCGCGGATCTCATGTTCGAGCACTTCGCGCGCTTCACCCAGCAGAATCTCCTGCGAAACGGCGAAACTGAAGCCGCCGTCACCGAAGAACAGCACCACCGAGTCGTCGGAGTAACAGTGCGACACCGCGAGATCGAGCTTCTTGTCACCGTTAAAGTCGGCCACCTGCACCTTGGTCGGCAAACGCCCCCGTGAGCCGAACCGTGCCGCGGGCTCGAACGCGCCCTTGCCGTCGCCGCGCCAGAGCCCGACTTCATGAGCACTGTAGAGCGTTACCACGAGGTCGGCTTCCTGGTCGCCGTCGAAGTCGGCAATCTTGATGTCCCTCGGTCCACCCTTCGCGTCCAAGATGACCGGCTCGCCGAACTTGGTGTTGGCCTGGCCGGGGAAGTAGAGCAACACATCGCTCGCCCAGCCCGTGGCAACCACGTCGTTGTAGCGATCGTGGTTGAAGTCGCGAACGGCCACCGATGTTACCCCGGGCACGGTGAACACGGGTTCGTCGTCAGCGTCGCGTGTACGCTCGTAGGTCAACAACGCATCCGGCGCGCTGAGGTACGACGGCTCGAACAGATTGTCGCCCATGTTGCGGAACAAGGCCACGTCGTTATTGCCGGTGGCCAGGAAACTCGCCACGACGAGATCGGGCGCTTTGAGCGCATCTATATTGGCCGTCACGATCGCATAGGGCGCGAAGCCGGTTCGCAGCCGGGGGTGATCTTCATACGTCAGGTCGCCCGTGGCGACCAGCAGGCATAGCTCGTCGTTGGCCGGCTTCTCCTGACGCGGGTCACCCATCGTGCCGATGTCGGCGGTGACAATCTCGGGCAGGCCGTCTTCATTGAGATCCAGAGCGACAATGGCGCTCGGATTGGGCCCCACTTGCAGCCACTTCTTATGCTTCTTGAACGTGTCGCCCCGGGCCCCGAATGCCACCAGCAGCGCCAAGAGCGTCAAGCCGGTTCTTCTCACATTCCTGCGCTCCCTCCTCACGAATCCCGCCTCGCCGCAAACTCAGCCGCCAACGCAATAGCGGCGCACAAGCTGTACTCACGGGCACGGCCGGTGCCCGCAATGTCGTAGGCCGTGCCATGATCGACCGATGTGCGGATGATCGGGATCCCGAGCGTCACGTTGACGCCCTCGTCCATGGCGATCAGCTTCATCGGTATATGCCCCTGGTCGTGGTACATCGCCACGACCAGGTCAAACTCGTTCTCGTTCATCCGCCGAAACACGGTGTCGGCGGGATAGGGCCCCGAGCAGTCGATACCCTCGGCGCGGCACTCCGCCACCGATGGCGCGATCGCCAACGTGTCTTCGTCGCCAAACGCCCCGGCTTCACCTGCGTGCGGGTTGAGTCCGGCCACCGCGATCTTGCGGCGCGGCAGCCCCAGGCGCCGCAGCGCCTCGTCCGCAATGCGAATCGTGGTCGAGATACGCTCGTGTTCGACAGCGTGCAGGGCGTCGCGCAAGGCACAGTGCGCGGTAATGTGCACGACGCGCATCGGCCCAGCGAATACGCACATGCGGTAGTCGGGACTTCCCGTCATCTCGGCGATGTAGTCCGTGTGCCCCGAGCACGCGTATCCCGCACGGTGCATGCCCTCTTTGTTGATTGGACAGGTGACGATGCCGTCGATACGCCCTTCCTGGGCCAGTCGCACGGCCAGCGTCAGCCATTCGATCGCGCAGCGCCCCGCCTCCGGGTTCAACGTGCCCGCCTGCCGCGCCGGCGCACGGAAGCCGCCGTCCAACACCGGACACGCCCCGCTGATGGACGCGGCCTCTGCAATGTCGCCGATCGGCTGCGTAGGCGGACAGTCCGGCACGTCGCCCCGCATGGCTTCCAGTATCGCGGCATCGCCGATCACCACAGGCCGGCACTGCCCCCAAGTTGCTGGCCGCGCCAGGGTCTTGGCCAGAATCTCCGGACCAATCCCGTTGACGTCGCCCATCGTTATCGCAAGCAGCGGTTTCATCATACAGCGCCATCCAACGTCGCGTACAACGTCTGTGCCATGACCATGTGGCCGTTGCTCAACGGGTGCACGCCGTCGCTCGTCCACGAGCGCGCCGGGTTCGCCTCGATCACGCGCCAGAACGCGGCGCACATCGGCGCCAGCAAGGCGTCGAACTCATCCGCCAGCCCCGCCACCACGCTATTGTACGCATCGACGACAGGATTGTGCGGGGCGTCGCGCGTTTCCCCAATGATGGTCGCCTCGCACAAGATCAGCCGGCACTCGGCCCGCTCGCGGGTGTGCGTCAGAAGGCGGCGATACGTTGCCACGAACTCGTCGAGTGGCACTTCTTCTGGATTCGTGGGTTCCTGAAGTTGCCGCCACACGTCGTTGACGCCGATGCTGATACTGAGCACGTCGGGTTTCAGGGCGATGACGTCCTCTTCCCAACGCGCGTCCAGATCGCGGATCGTGTCGCCGCCGATGCCGCGATTGACCAAGTCGACATCGAGCGTTGGACAAAGCGTCCAGAGCATGTCACGCAATTGACGCACATAACCAAACCCCAGTTCTTCGGGATCTTCCCGGCGCCCCGCATCCGTGATGCTGTCGCCAATCAGCAGAAATCGTTCACCAGATTTGAGATACATTCTGTCACCCTTACAACCCAAAATCCGCCCCACAACCAGGCCGCGCGCATAGGGGCGCCGAGCCGCTAGCATAAGGAATTCGGGCGGGGATGTCCATGAGCACATTGGCGCCAAATCGCCGGATAACTTCGCCGTGGCGCGCGGAGCAAGCTCAGCCTCACCGGCCACTCGAGAGCGGCTATCACCCACCGGGTGATAGCGTGGCTGAGCGTATCTCGCGCGTAACCAAGTTCTTCGGGCGCGTCACAATACGCTACCCGACGTTCGGGGTTGGCGCCGCCCCCCTTGTGCCCACGTGGTCCGCGTTTCGTTTATTGCCGTGGGTGGGGTACCATGGGAAGGAGAGTCGAGCTTCGTGTTTAGAGAGGGAGCAGGAACGTGCAGCGTCTTTCGCGAATCGCCGCGCTTCCGGAGAACTTCGACGAGTTTGTCGCCGAAATCGCCGAGGGACTTGGCGGCTTGTACGGCCCCGAGGCCGCCGATTACTACCGGACCACGGCACGGAGCGCCGTGCTGTCCAACATTCTTCAACCCGCCGTGGACACGATCGTCGTGCGGGACCAAGACGATGTCAGCGGCATTCTGATGGCCCTGACGCGCGGGCGCATGGGACAGATCACGTTCATCCACGTGCTCGAACGTTTCGCGGGCCGCGGGGTGGAAGACCGGCTGATCGCCGAGTCGATCCGGACGCTGCGCGCGGCCGGAGTCGATGGCATCGTGTCGGAATGCGTGCCTCTGTGCTCCGTGGACACGGATGCGGCCTACACGAGCGAGGGGTTTGAGCCCATCGCCAGGGCCATCCTGGGAGCACCGTTGAACGCGCCCGGGTTGACCCCGGACGGCAGTGACGGCAGCGTGCCACTCGTCGAAGAACACCACCGCCCGGCGGCTTCGGCGATCGTCGACGCCTACCAGGACCACCCGGGACGGCGCCTGCACCTGGAGGTCCGCACCGAGGAAACAGCGGCCGAACTGCTCGCCAACCTGGCTGCGGGAAGCTTCGGCGACTACGAACCGTCGTTCGGGCGCGGCATGTGGCGCGATGGACAATGCGTGGGCGTGTTGCTGGGGTGCAGGATCATGCCGGGGTGCGGGTTTGTGGTGCAAGTTGCCGTGCGCCGGGCGTGGCAAGGGCAAGGCATCGGAACGCAACTGCTGCGCGACGTGGCCGGCGAGTTCCGCAAGCACGGCCTGTCGCGAATTGCACTGGGCGTCACGTGGGACAGCCCGGCACGACGCCTCTACGAGAAGCTGGGATTCCGCCTCCTGCGCCCGATAGCGTCCTACGTGTGGTGGCGTCCCGGCTTCCAGCCCGCATCCCAGTTTGACAACGCGGGGACCGCGCCGTAGGATAGCGAACCGCGATATGTTGTGACAGAACGGCTGTGAAGACGGGCTCCGGTTGTCGGAGACAACTTCGGATAAGGGTCTCAGATCGTGACGAAATCCCGCGTATTCCTCATCATTCTAGTTGTCATTGTCCTGGCCGTAGTCGTGGTCGGGGTCGTCGTCGACCGTAAGTTCGGCGCCATCCGGACCTCTCCGAAGGTGTCGCACACAACGCTGGTCTCCGAAAGCACCCGCGCCTTGGCCGTCGTGGACGCGCCGAACCTGAAAGGCTTCATCGAACGCCACTTCCTCCAGGACACCGGCATCCCGCCGTGGGCGTTGCCCTTGGCGCTGCCCTACGAGGCGGCGCTCGTGGTGGACGCCGACCTGGGCACAAACGACCTCAGCCCTACAATTTTCATCAACGACAAACGATTGGCCCCCGTCATCCTCGAGCTACTGAACGGCACTCCCCTCCCCGCGCCTCTATCGACGTGGTTCTCCGGCGCGCAGATGCAGCGCGAAAAGCCCGGCGTGTTGACCCTCAAAGGCAGCGCCAAAGTCGAGCCGGGGCTCCTGGGCCAGATCCGCGCGCTGTGGCCCAACACGGACGTGGGCGAACCCATCCAGACCGAGGGAGGCCACTTGGCCGAGATCATACTCGACAATCGCGATGGATCGGCTGTCGCCCTCGTGGGCGCCGTGATGCAGACGCAGGGCCAGAACCTCGGCGAGATCATAAACGAAGGCCGCCTCGGCATGATCAAGGATTTGGCCTTCGTGCGCATTCAGGCCGACGTCACCGACGACGACACGCTCAACCTGCGCATCGAGATCGAGTGTACGCCCGGGGCCGAACGCGGCACGGTGGCCATGATGGGATTCGCCCTCGACTTCGCGCTGGCCCAGGCCAAGAGTCAGGCCACGCCGATGGGCATCTCGCTGGAATGGCAATCGGAGGTGGTGGAAAAGACGGTGGTGTACAACATCACCATCAAGGATTGGACGCCGCTGTTGGCGTTTCTCTAGAGCTTCGTTCGCCCCTTGAGCGCGTGCGTCAGGGTGACGTCGTCGGCGAACTCCAATCCCCCGCCCATGGGGACGCCGTGCGCGATACGCGTTACGGCCAAGCCCAGTTTTCCCGCCAGACGCGACAGGTACAACGCGGTGGCTTCGCCTTCGCTGGTCGCGTTGGTGGCGATGATCAGTTCCGAGACGCCGCCCCCTTCCAGCCGGCGCATCAATGCGTCGACATGCAATTCGGACGGCCCGACGCCTTCGAGCGGATTGAGCGCGCCGTACAAGACGTGATACAGGCCGCGGTAGGCCCCCGCCAAATCAACCATGCCAATTCCATTACCAACAATAAGTAAGCTTGAATCACTGGCTTCATAAATTCTGATAAAATAATCTTCAACCTTGTCAACAGCGCCGAAAAATAACGAGCCACCTGAGTCGGCAATGCCTTGACAGACGAATAGAGAACAGGGACTTGTTGACAGAGGAAGTCACAGCCTGGACAAGTGAACG
>JAACEL010000385.1 GCA_011682535.1 Nitrospiraceae bacterium
GAGGCCATTACTCTTGCCAAGCGAATTTGTGCCTCCAGTGTCCAACAGGACCAAGCCATCTCGGCGCTCCACCAACTCGGCACCATAGACTTGGAGTTGGGACGCTTTGCGGAAGCAGAAGCTGCGTACCTTGAGTGTTTGAAAGAACGCGGAGACAACGAGTGGAACCATCGCAGGGCATTTGAGCACCGCCGCCTGGGACAGCTCCATGCCCTCATGGGTCAACCCACTGCGGCGCGGACAGCGTTCGACAAAGCACTTGAAATCGCAGAGCGCTGTGGCAACGCCAGGTTTGCCCGAAACGCAAGACAGGACACGGTGGCGTTTGTGGACATACCGGCTTTCTTGAGGAAGGAAAGACCTGAGAAAGTCTGCTTATCCACACTTGCCGGCCAATTTGACCCCAAGCCCAGTCAGCTTCAGCCGGCCTTCCGCGTGCTCTGGCAAGAGCATCAGGGCTATCTGCCTCTGCTCGATCCCAAAACGGGTGAGACAACAGACGAAGTAGTGCGTTGGGATGTCGCTCATAGCCAGGGCTTCTGGCATCCTGTGGTCATGGTTCTCATGCACGACGGCGAGGGCAACATAGCCTTGCAGGAACGCGGAGAGCGTGATTCGATGGGCAGGCTGGACACGACGGTGGCGGGCCATCAGGAAGTCGGCGAGACGGACGTGGTCTGTGCCATTCGCGAGACCGTTGAGGAAACCGGTCTCTTGATGAGTCCTTCGCGCCTCTGCCGAGTGGATAAACCATACAATCTGGTCAAGCGAGGATCTCCCGACGTTGACAACGACGGGCATGAGAGTGGACTCTGCTACCGATACCACACAAACAAAATCAACCAGGAACGGGCAAGCTTGTTCGTGGCACGTGTTGCGGAGGGGGAAGAACTGCAGCCGATGGACGTCGGGACAGGCCGGACGCATTTTGAGTGGGTGCCCCTCCTTGATGCAGTTCACCGGGTCGAGCAAGACCCCGATCGGTTTGCCAGCAGCTTTAAGCACCTGCTCAGCGATGAGATCTTGACTCTTCTTCAAGAGAGTATGATGTAGATCTGTGCTCTCCCATGAGGCTTGACGACGACGGAGAAATGGCATGACTCTGAAGGCGACTATCTGAGAAAGGACGGACGCCGGGCGCTAAGGGCGAAATCGGTGGCGGTTGAGTTGTTATGCCGATTGAGGGGTGAGACACGGCGAAGCACCCAAGCCTGACCCCGGCTCCCCATTGATTGGAGGACAGTCATGACACGTAGGGACTTGATCTTCCGGATTTTCGTTAGTTCCACGTTCAGCGATTCGATCGTTGAGCGCGACGTGTTGCAGCGGTCCGTGTTTCCGCGGCTGCGGGAGCATTGCAGGATGCGCAATGCGCGGTTTCAGGCCATCGACCTGCGCTGGGGCGTCAGCCAGGAAGCGGCACTGAACCAGCAGACAATGAATATCTGCATCCAAGAGTTGAAACGTTGCCAGGAAATGTCCCCCAAACCCAACTTTCTGGTTCTGCTGGGGGACCGCTACGGCTGGCGGCCGCTGCCGGCGCAAGTTCCCGCTGATGAGTTCGAAGCGCTTCTGGATACGGTTCCCGAAGTGCAACGGGAACTGCTCGTAACCGATCGGGACGTACGGCCTTGGCGCGATGGAGATGGCATTCGCCGTGTGGGCTGGTACCGCAGGGACGAGAATGCCGTTCCGCTCGAATACGTGCTGCAATCACGAAGGATTGACTTCCCGGAGCGCGTTTCCGCTGGGGACCGCAAGCGCATCCAGGCGGAAGAGGCGCAGGATTGGGGGCGTATCGAGTCTGAGCTGCGGCGGTTGCTGACGGACGCCATGGACGCGCAGGAATGGCCGAGGGACGATGAACGACGGCGCAAATACGAACGCTCGGCGACGCATCACGAGGCCGAGCATGGGGCGTTGGGCGCGGACGTTAGTCCGGAAAATAACGTCTTCGCCTATTTCCGAAGTATCGACGGTTTCCCGACGGACGAGAGCGCGGCTCTGTTTCGCGACATGCGGATGCGCAACGCCTCATGGGAAGTCGATGCGGATAGCCAAGGCCGCCTGGACACGCTCAAGTCCGACCTGAAAGGATGCCTTCCGCAGGAACATGTCCTCGAATACGCCGTCGCTTGGGACGAGATCGCTTCCCGCAACGCCGACCCCGCCGTCATCGATATCGAGGCCCTGCCGGACGACCTATCAAGGTTCTGCGAGCGGGTGGAGGCCGATTTGAGGCGGGTTATCGATGCCGAGATCGACGCCTTCGACCGCAGCCATGCCACCCCACGCGAGCAGGAGCTACATCGCGCTTTCGGGGAGGAGCGACGTTCGGACTTCGTTGGCCGCGCCGATGCACTCAGGCGGATCGAGGACTATCTCAATGATCCCGAGGACAGGAAGCCCCTTGTGGTCCACGGCCATTCGGGCTCAGGCAAGACGGCGTTGATGGCCCAGGCCTGGACGACGCTGACTGATTCCGACAGTGCCGTTGCCCGCTTCATCGGCGCCACGCCTGCCTCCGCTGACTTGCGCACGCTGCTGGCGAGCCTGTGCGAGCAGTTGGGCGTCGAGAATCCGCCCTCTGATATGAACGAGTTGACCAACGCCTTTCGCGACCACCTCGCGGGATCGCGCGATGGCGAAGGCGGCGGGACGACGCCGGCCCCGGCGGTCGTCTTCCTGGACGCGTTGGATCAACTCAATCCCACCGACAGCGTCCATATGCTTTATTGGCTGCCCCACGACCTGGCCGACGGGGTCAAACTCGTTGTCTCGGTGCTCGACGAGGAAAGCGATGCAGCAGAGGAAGAACGGATTGCGCTGGGGTACGGAGCGGGCGAATTCCTCGACATCGCGACACGTTTCGGGCCTGAGGCCACCGTCGAGGTCGGCCCGTTGCAGCAAGAGGAAGGCGAGACGCTGCTCGGGCAGTGGCTGGAGAATGCCGGACGGGCGTTGCAGTCAGAGCAGGCGCAGGACATTCTCGCGAAATTCGCCCGAGGCGATAACGGCAGGCCGCTCTACCTGAAACTCGCTTTCGAGGAAGCGCGATTGTGGCACAGTTGGGAGGGGCTTCCCTGCGGCTCCGACTCCGAGCCCGGCTTGAACGACAGCGTCGAAGGCATCCTGGAGGATCTGTTCCATCGCCTCGAGCAGCCTTGCAACCACGGACGGCTCCTGGTCGAGCGCGCCCTTGGCGGCATCGCGGCCGCGAAGAACGGCCTCACCGAAGATGAGATGATCGACATTCTCTCCCGCGACCCAGACGTCTATGCTGACTTTGTCCGCGGGGCGCATCACATCCCGTCTGACCTGCGACCCCATATTCTGGAGCGAATCCATGAAGAGCGTGGGGGAGAGGGTGAGAGCACGCCGGAGCACGTTGACCAACCGGTCATGCTCGCGTGGCTTGGTAGCTTGGTCGACACCGACGGTGGCCTCCTGGACTTCGTCAGGGAGGTTTGCAGGAAACCCTATCCTCCGCGTGTTCCGGCTATTCTCTGGGCACGGCTGCGTGCAGATCTCAATCGCTACATGACGGAGCGCCGCGCCGATGGAACGGTCGTGATGAGCTTCTACCATCGCCAAGTGGGCAAAGCCGTCGCCAGGCGATACCTGGGTGATGGGGACCGCCTCGATGCACACCTGCGCCTAGGCGACTACTTCGACGGCCTGGACTACTGGGCTGAATCGATCGAAGTCCAACGCGAACGTGCCAGGCGCCTGCCACCCACGCCGCGCCCAGCCAACATCCGCAAAGTCGTCGAATTACCCTACCACCGCCTCGAAGCCGCCAAGCTCGGCGGCAAAGACGACCCGGAATCACCCCTCTGGGACACCGTCGCCGACCTTCTGACCGACTGGCAGTTTCTCGAAGCCAAAGCCGAAGCCGACCCCAATTCCCAAGGACAGGAGACGGTGAATCACGACGCCTCATCGGAGGTGATGAACCCATGATCTTCGAACTAGCACAGGACTTCCATGACGCCGTGGCGACAATGCCTAGAGGGCACCCCAGGCACCGCCTGCTCGAACTGTTCGAAGAAGCCATTCGCCGCGACATCCATTTCATCGATCGTCACCCCACCACGCTGTTCCAGTGCATGTGGAACCTCTGCTGGTGGTATGACTCTCCCGAAGCGGCGAAGTACTACGAAGAGCCGGAGGGAGGCTGGTCACCCGGAGAGCCGCCATGGGAACAGGGGGGAGCAAGACAGTCAGAACTGCTCGATGCGTGGCGATGCGCCAAGGAGATGACGACGCCGGGGTTTTCCTGGATCCGGTCGATGCGACCGGCGTTACTGAGCGGCGGCGCTATTCGCTGCGTGCTGCGAGGGCATGCATGCCCTGTGCAGCACGTGGAGTTCGCCGCGGAAGGCCGACAGTTGGTTTCGGGATCGGCACACCTGCAGGTGCAAAACCCTCTTCCAACCGAGTCCATCTGGTACAACGGCAAGCAGGTCCCAGTTGCCGCGCCGGCGAAACACCCCTATCCCATCGTCGACAACAGCATTCGCGTATGGGATGCGTTCTCGGGCAGGCAACTCATGTGTGTGGATTCAGCCGACGGACCGGTGCGTAGTTGCGCTGTGGCGCCCGACGGGGAATCCATAGCGTATGCCGGGTCAGCCCAGGGGACCGTAGAGGTTATCGAAGTGTCCAGCGGCGAACGGGGCGCCTGCTTCCACGGTCATAGGGCGATGGTGAACGGCGTAACCTTCTCTCCCGACGGCGCCTGCATAGCCTCCGCGTCCGGCGACGGCACGATCCGCATCCGGGAGGCAAGAACCGGCGCGGATGTGCGCTGTCTGCGCGGACACCGATCGCCGGTGATGTGCGTGGCCTTTTCGCCCGACGGGCGCTTACTGGTATCGGGGTCCCGCACCTTCGCCGCGCCAGGGGAGAACGCCCTGCGGCTCTGGGACGCAGCCACTGGGGAGACCATCGCGTCCGTGGACCTTCCCGACGGGGCGGGCATAGTGGGTGTCGCCTTCTCCCCCGGCGGCAGCAAGGTTGCCGCTGCGTGTCTCGATCATCGAGTCCTACTG
>JAACEL010000386.1 GCA_011682535.1 Nitrospiraceae bacterium
GGCGCCATCTCCACTGAACGCAACAGACCCGCCGCTTCCAGCACGCTGCCGGGAACTTGCGCCAAAGAGACCGGGGGCTTGTGCCGTTCTCCCGTCCTCTGCATCGGCATTTTCACCGCTAACGGCACCCAAACCGTCTCCTGGTAAATGTCCTTCGAGTGTTCCACCAGACCGTGTTCACCCAGAAATTCGCCGTGGTCGGACGTCAGGACAACCAGCGAGTCGTCGAACCGCCCAGCTTCCTTTAGCCCAGTCAGCAATCGCCCGAACGCATGATCGCCGTTCGCGATGCCCGAGTCGTACTGTCGCATCACCCGTGCGGCCAAGTCCAAGTCCACCGGACTCGTGCCGGGCATGGTGCTCTCGTAGAACTGTTGAAGCAGCGTTTCATCCTGGGGTACCGGCTTCAGCGCAACCCCCGGCACTGGCGCCAGATCGTAGGGGCGGTGAGCGTCCATAATGTTGACGAACAGGAAGAACGGCCCACGCTGCCGCCGGGTCCACTCCAGTGCTTCCGCCACCAACTCTTTCCCGCGAATCCGCCCCACCTTGTAGCGCTCAAACCCCTGATTCAGGTTATACCGCTCCTTCATGAAAACCGTGTTGGCCGTGAACGCCCCCGTGGCGTAACCTGCCTCCCCCAGCCGTTCAGCAAGCGTATGAGCCGCATCGCCAAGAGGCGGGTCAAAGATTCGTATCGTGCCGTCCGCCCGCTCCTCCCGGTAACCGCGCACCCCGTGCTGAAACGTGTACTGTCCCGTGAAGAGCGACACGTGAGCCGGCAGCGTCCAAGGCGCCGTCGAATAGGCCCGGGCGTATTGGGTTGCCGTCTTCAGGAAGCCATCCAACTGGGGCGTTGTCGACCGCCCATATCCCCAGGCCTTGAGGTTCGACGCCCGCACCGTGTCCAAGACCACCATGACGACGTCGGGCAGTGCCTTGCCCCGGCGAGCGCACCCCCCCGAAGCCAGTGCAAGAGCCCCGGCGGCGAGGCCGCAAAATCTGCGACGGCTCACCAGCGGCGAAGAACGTTCGGAACGGAACGGGGAACGCACAGGACCGGACACCTCGGCTATACTCCTCACCTCATATTCAATCGCACCAGGCGGCGATCTATCCAAACACCGCACGCCTGCGGGCCTCATACTATCAAAAAAAAACAAAATCGCCCAACCCGACGTTCCGGAGAAACGCAACACTTGCAAATACATCACCGCCTGTGATAACTTACAGTCCCGTTAGAGAACGGGACCTTCCCTCCTATGCTCTAGCCCGATTTTGAACCGATCGCTGTGGGCATTTTGTACCTAAGGCATTACTGCACAATGACTTCTACCGAATCGTGCAAGGTACTGACCATTATTCCCGCACGATTCGCCTCCACACGCTTCCCCGGAAAGATCATCGCCCCTCTCGCTGGTAAACCGCTTGTGGTCCATACCTATGAACGCGCCCTACAAGCCCGCTTGGTTTCCGACGTCGTCATCGCTACCGACGCCCAAGAAGTCGCCGAAGCCGTACGCCCATTTGGCGCCAACGTCGTCATGACACGCCCCGACCATCCCAGCGGCACCGACCGCATCGCCGAAGTCGCTGCCAACACGGACGCCGATATCATTGTTAACGTCCAAGGCGACGAGCCCCTCATCGATCCCAACACCATCGACGCCACCATACGCCCCCTGCTCGACGAGCCTGGCCTCCCCATGGCCACCGTGCGCCATCAGATCACCGATCCTGACAAGATCGCCGATCCCAACATCGTCAAGGTCATCGCCGACGCCTCGGGACACGCCATCTACTTCTCGCGAACCCCCATCCCCTATATTCGCGACGAGGCCGATCGCGCGGCCAACCCCGCGTGTTACTGGCAACACATCGGCCTGTACGTCTATCGCAGAGACTTCCTGCTCGAATACGCCCAGATGCCCCAAACTCCTCTCGAACAACTCGAAAAGCTCGAGCAGCTCCGCGTCATCGAAAACGGCTATTCCATTGCAGTCGTCGGTACCGAATACACGTGTGTCGGTGTAGACACACCCGAAGATCTTGAGTTGGTACGGTCCATGTTGGAGCAGTCTTAGGCGGAAGGGGACAAAGATGGCCAAGTATGTGTTTGTAACCGGTGGCGTGGTGTCGTCCGTAGGAAAAGGCGTTTGCGCCGCGAGTCTCGGCTTGCTGCTGGAGGCCCGCGGCCTCAAGATCGCCATCATGAAGATGGACCCCTACATCAACGTCGATCCCGGCACCATGAACCCATTCGAGCACGGCGAAGTCTTCGTCACCGACGATGGCGCGGAGACCGATCTCGACCTTGGCCACTATCAGCGCTTCACCCACGCCAACCTCAGCCGCAAGAGCAACGTCACGACCGGCGGAATATACAACGCGGTCATTCAAAAAGAACGCCGCGGCGAATATCTCGGCAAGACCGTCCAGGTCATCCCCCATATCACCGACGAGATCAAGGCCCGCATCCGCGCACTCACTACCGAAGCCGATAAAGACGTCGACATCGCCATCATCGAGATCGGCGGCACCGTCGGCGACATCGAAAGCCAGCCCTTCCTCGAAGCCATCCGCCAGTTCCGTCTCGACATGGGACGCGAAAACGTCTGCTACGTCCACGTCACCCTGCTTCCCTACATCGCGGCCGCCGGTGAACTCAAGACCAAACCCACCCAGCACAGCGTACGCGCCCTGCGCGACATCGGCATCCATCCCAACGTCATCGTCTGCCGTACCGGCGCCAAGAAACTCGGAGCCGAGCAGCGTGCCAAGATCGCCATGTTCTGCGACGTCCCGGATGATGCCATCATCAGCGCCGAAGACATCAGCCCCCTCTACGCCATTCCCCTCAACTTCAAGCGCCAAGCCCTCGACACCACCATCCTCAACGCCCTACAAATGGAAGTTGGCGACAGCGACCTAACTGAGTGGGAAGCCGTGGTCGAGAAACTCAAGACCCTCAACGAAGAGGTACGGATCGCTGCCGTCGGCAAATACATCGCCCACGACGACGCCTACAAAAGCATCAACGAAGCCTTCACACACGCCGGCATCGCCAACAACTGCAAAGTCGTGCTCGAATGGGTCGACTCTGAACAGTTCGAGAACGGCGTCACCCCCGAAGAGAAGCTCGCCGATTTCGACGGCGTCCTCATAGGCCCCGGTTTCGGTACGCGGGGCGTCGAAGGCAAGATCAAGACCATGCAGTACGTACGCGAGCAGAAGAAGCCCTTCTTCGGCATCTGCCTCGGCATGCAAATCGCCGTCATCGAAATGGCCCGCAACTGCCTCGGTCTGCCCCAAGCCAGCTCCACCGAATTCACACCCGATACCCCCGACCCCGTCATCTCCCTCCTGTCCGAACAGCGCGGCATTCAAGACATGGGCGGCACCATGCGCCTGGGCGCCTACAAGTGCGGACTCAAGGAAGGCACCAAAGCCCGCGCCGCCTATGGCGTCGATGTCATCCATGAAAGACACCGCCATCGCTACGAATTCAACAACGCCTACCTCGATCAACTGGAACAGAAAGCCGGCCTCGTCGTCAGCGGACTCCACCCCAAGGGGGACCACAATCTCGTCGAGATCATCGAACTCGCCGACCACCCGTGGTTCTGCGCTTCCCAGTTCCACCCCGAATTCAAGAGCACGCCCCTGGTGCCCCAACCCCTGTTCCGCGATTTCGTGAAGGCCGCGCTTCAAGGCGCCCGGAACCGTGGCTGACACCGACTTACAGACACGTCTGCGGCACGCCTGGTCTTACTACGAAAAGGCCCAGGTCGCCATGCACCCCGAACACACCCGCCGCGCCCAGGACGCCATCGAGGCTCTGAAACAGGAGGTGGCGGCCCGTGCGGACGATCTAGCGGGCGAACTGCGCGCCTTGCTCGAGGCCCACGCGGACCTGGATGAACAAGCAAGCGGGGACACGCAAGAGGCGCGTCACAATCTGGCCGACAGGCTGGCGGCCGTACGCCAATCGATCGCCGTCTGCAACGCACTGGCCTCTGTTCAAAGCGCCGCCGGCCTCGGGGGCCCCAGCCACCTGTCCTTCGAGCAATACGCAGCCCTCTTTCCCCCATCCCGTAAGCCACACACGATAGACCTCAAACCTACCCCGCTCGGCTTCATCCTGTGGCTCCTCGCCATGGCCGTCGTCATCGTGGGAATCCTCGCGTACCGGGGCGTCATCCTCAACGGAACCGGCATCGCCCTCGATGCGGCACAGACCGGTGCCAGCACACTCCGGCTCACATTGCATCACTCCGGCGCCCAGCCCGTCACCCTCAGCCTGTCCACATCCAACGGCGTCCCCTCCGGTCAATACGCGTTGAGCCTCTACGCAAGAGAGCCCGGCGCAGAAACGTTCCGTCCCATCGAGGTTCCCCCGGACTGCTGGCGCTACCAGGGCGACCGTCTCTCCGGCGCCCAGCCCATTGACATCATGCCCGGAACCCCCTTGGAGGTCCGCCTCGATCTCACACGTCTCGCCGAGACCACCACCCTGCCTGACGCGCTCCGCTTCGTCTTGAGCGGCAGCAACGGGCGCCCCATATCGACGCAAGAAGTCACGCTGACCAGGAACTCCGCCAGATAAGACTCTCCCCGGAATGGCCGGTCAACTTCCACGCGGCGCGCACGGCCAAACTCACGCCCGCCGTACGGGTACCACGAGAAAGTTGATGCCAACACCAAATCCGCATAGAATAGCTTTCGGCCCGGACGCGGTGGTCGCGAACGGGTTAACATCAGCACCTTCAGTTCCAGATAGAGGAGTGAGCATGAAGAAAGCCAAGAAGCATCTTGTATGGATGTGGTTGACCCTCGCCCTCGTGGCGATCGCGTTGTTCACACCGGCCATGTTCGCCGGCGCGGAAACCAATGGGGCGGCGGCCAAAGGTCAGTACACCTGGCTGCCCGAATGCCTCGAGTAGTCCCCTTAGGGCTCGTGCAAGAATAAGTTTGCCGTTTCCGTGCTCAGATTTGCGTCGGATTTGAGCGCGACGATTGAGCAAAACCGCAGGAATAGCCA
>JAACEL010000387.1 GCA_011682535.1 Nitrospiraceae bacterium
ACTTGCGGAGCCCGGCGACGGCCGACCCCTCGGTGCCGTCGACGTGGAGGGTGAGCAGGTCGTCGCGTCGCACGCGGGTGCACCACGAGGAGTTGAAGTGACACACGACGCCTTGGCCGGTGGTGAATGTGGCGAAGGCGGCGTCTTCGGTGTCGGCGTCGTAGGGTTGGCCCTGTTCGTCCCAGCGTTTGTCGAAATGGTTCACGCCGAGACACGACACCCCGGTGACCTGGCCGAACAGGTTGTCGATAACGTAGCGCCAATGGCAGAGCATGTCGAGCATGATGCCGCCGCCATCGGCTTTGCGGTAGTTCCAGGAGGGACGTTGGGCGGGCTGCTTCTTGCCGGTGAAAACCCAGTAGCCGAACTCGCCTCGCACCGCCAGAATGCGGCCGAAGAAGCCGGTGTCGATCAGGTACTTGAGCTTGAGCAGGCCGGGCAGCCAGAGCTTGTCTTGCACCACACCGTGTTTGACGCCCGCGGCCTCGGCGATGCGATGGAGTTCCATGGCCTCTTCGGAGTTCGTGGCGGTGGGTTTTTCGCAGTAGATGTGCTTGCCGGCGGCGACGGCGGCCTTGACGGCGCCGCAACGTCTGAGCGTGGTCTGGGCGTCGAAGTAGATGGGATACGCGTCGTCTTTGAGCAGGGTGCCGAGATCGGTCGACCACGGCAGGCCGCCGTGCGCGGCCGACAGCGTCGCCAGCTTGTTCTCGTTGCGTCCCATGAGGACGGGCTCGGGCATGATGACCTCGTTCGTCGAGACCCGGACGCCGCCTTGCTCGCGGATGGCGAGGATGGAGCGGATCAGGTGCTGGTTGGTGCCCATGCGTCCGGTGACGCCGTTCATGATAATGCCCACGGAATGTGTCTTCATGCATGTTCCTTTCGCGCACGTACGGCTTGTCAGTGTGCCGTTGTTGTTGCCATACCGTCTCGGGGAACGAGGCCGGTTCGTTATGTGATCGAGCGGATCAGGATGGCGACGACCGAGAAGATGGTCGTGGCGGAGAACACGATGGCGCATCCGAAAATTGGCCAGGCCACCCATCGGGGTCCGTTCTTGACCGTCCAGTGTTTTGCCCAGAAGAAGGGACACCAGGCCGCCCAGATCAGGATCCACAGGGACGCCGACAGCGTGATCCAGTCGCGCATCTGCAGCAGCAGGAGCACGGCGTTCACCGTCGCGAACGCCACAAAGCCCAACTCGACGATCTCGGTGAGGAAACGGTGGGTTCTCGATTTGGTTCCCGCACTCGGCGCTGGCGCTTGCTCCGGCATGTGCTCCTCCTTTTCCGCTACGGTCGCGGGGCGTCAAGTATAGAAGAAAAGGTTCCCGAATGGGAAACGGAGCCTGCCGGTGGACTTCCGGGTAGGCCCTCGTTTTACGAGAGCAGAGCAACGGGGCTTTCGAGATCTCTCCCTGCGGTCGAGATGACAGCATTGGGCATGAGACGACAGTGTTGGGGAGTTGATGAGCAGATGGATGAAGCGTACTGGCGCGCGCACCCTACCGCCTGTCATTTCGAGCGTAGCGTGAAATTTCGTTGCCCCCACGACGCTGCCGGTCAGTCCTGATCGACGGTTGCTTCGTAGTTGAGGGCCTCGAGCGTCTCGATGAGGGCGCCGGGGTCGAGAAGTGAGCCGGTGACGGTGGCTTGGCCGGAGGACAGGTTGACGGAGGCGCTGGTGACACCGGGCGACTCGCGAAGCGCGCGTGCGACCGTGTTGGTACAATGCGAACACGTCATGCCCTTGACCCGAAGGGTGAGGGTTGCCTCGGCGTTGGCCGTATCGGCGGTGTCTGACAGGCCCTCGGCGTGATCGCCGTCGCGCTTTCGGAACAGGGCCGTGACAATCACGGCGAGCAAGACCACGGCGGCCAAGTGGGACAGCCAGCCGGGGCTTTCGCCGTGCGCGTGACCGGCTTCGAGGGGATTGGGCAGGGCGAAACGCACGAAGACGTAGTCCAACAGGAATCCGGCGGCCAATGCGCCGATGGCGACCGTGGCCAGGTAGATGATGGCCGATCGGCGTCCAATGAGGCGCCAGACGACGGTGATGGCGGCGGCGTTGGTGGCGGGTCCGGTGATGAGAAACACGAGGGCGGCGCCGGGCGATGCGCCCAAGTGCATGAAACCCATGGCGATGGGAATGGAGGCGGTGGAACAGACGTAGATCGGGATGCCGAAAGCCATCATGACCAGCATGGCGAACAGGCCGCCGCCGAGATAGCCGGCCAACACATTTTCGGTAACCAAGGCCGAAATGACCCCGGCGATCGCGATGCCCACCAGCAATTCCTTGGAGATGTCGCCCGGCAAGGTGATAAATCCGTAGCGGAGTATGCGGATAATGGTGTGTTCCCGCTTATCTCCCGTATGGCATTCCGCCGTGTCCGCGGGTTTGCTGGCGTCGTCCGCGGCGCCGGGGCGTTCCCTGTCGAAGACCGACACCAGCGTCCCGCCGAGGACGCCGGTCGCGAATGCCGCCAGTGGCCGGAAGATGGCGTAGACCGGTCCGAGCAGCGCGTAGGTGGCTAGCAGGGAGTCGACGCCGGTCTGGGGTGTGCTCAGGAGGAAGGCGGTGGTGGCGCCGCGTCCGGCGCCGTGCCGGCGCAAGGAAGCAGTGACAGGGATGACGCCGCACGAACACAAGGGCAGCGGCACGCCGAATAGGGCGCTCTTGACGATGGGGACGAGTCCCTTGCCGCCCAGGTGGCGTTCAATCCACTCGGGGGAGATGACGATCGAAAGCAGGCCGGCTACAAAGAACCCGAATAGCAGATAGGGAGCCATCTGCCCGAGAACCAACCATGATTCCGTTAGAACCGCGAGTGCTTTTTCCATGAGAACCTGCTCCTCCGAATCGTCAGTCAACTTCGCCGTAGCGCGTGCGGCAAGCTTGGGCCTTATCTGGCACTTCGGGCGCGCCACAATACGTTGCCCGACGTTCGGGCTACTCCCCAAAGCAACGCGTGGGACGCAGGATCTATTTCGTCTCCCCCGCGACGAGAATGCGCGTGCCCAGCGGAGGCAGGCGCAACCGGTTGTGCGGGACGTCTTCCAGAACGCGCGCGCCGAAGGGATCCCACCATTGTCTGGGGCCTTCGGCCGACACGTATACCTCGACATCGATCGGGTTGCGTCCCTCGTTGGTGAAGAAGTAGACGTCCGCGCCGCCATGGCGCATGTGGATGAAGCGCAGGCCGGGGTGCGCCGGCGTAATGGTGACGTCGGGGAACTCGATGACGTCCAACAGGCGCACCAGTTCCGCTGGGGTGGGCGCGAAGCAGGAGACCCAGGCGATGGGTTCGGCGTATGCGATCACCCGCTCCGACTCCACCATGGGGGCGAGCGCCTCCATGCAGTTCGCGTCGTCGTAGTCTCTGCCGTCGATGATGAGGGCTTTGTAGTGCATGTCGCGGATGGCGATGCCGTCCTTGGTGACGGTAGTGTGCGACAGGAGCGTGTCGATATCGAGGTAGTTGAAGTCGTGCTGCGTTTCGAACATGACGCGCGCAGCCCGCCATGGCAGCCGGCTGCGCCGGCCCAGGATGGCGAAGGGGCAGACGTGTTGGCCCTCAGCCAGCAACCACGACATCCGGCGGCAGTAGTCGGCGTAGGGTTTGTAACGGTCCCACCAGGGACTGTTTGGTCCGACGTCGGGCGGACGTTCGTCTCTGCGCTTGTCGCGCAGGGAGTAGTAGAAGGCGTGGGGCGAGATCGCGTTGACGCCGCGCACGAAGAGCCAATTCGTCAGATAGTGCATTTCGTCCTCGGTGAACTCCCAGCCGTAGGCGCCGAAGCACTCGTTGAGATTCCGGGCGCGGCCGTAGTGGTGTTGCGCCGACGAACTGCACTTGGCCATGGTCGATTGTTCCCCCTCCAGGGCCTTGTCCTGATAGGGTTCGATGTACCGCCAGACGATGTCCTGCCCGGGCCAGTCGAAGTATTCGAGCGCGCCGATGTCGCAGGGGCCGTCCGGGTGGCCCGTCAGGGCGATGCCGTGCTCGCGGCACCACTGCTGACAGGGGGCGTAGTAGGTTTGCTCGAGGCGCTCGTCCAGGGCGCGTTCGAAATCGGCGCGGTAGCGCTCGGCGTCGGGGTAGCCGTCATCCCAGAGCGCGGCGAGGTGGGGCAGGAAGTCGTAGCCGAGCGTGGTATCGAGGAAATCCTCCAAGCCCCACGTCCACGGCTTGACGCCTCGCTTGGCGCCGCGGCCCAGCATGCTGGGTTCGTCGGTGAACACGGCGAGGACAGTTTTTCCGAAGTGTTCCTTGAGGGTTTCATAGTGCGGGTCGAGCGCCAAGCGGCGGAAGCTGGCCATCGCCTCGGGGTTCAGTAGGTCGCCCGCTGGGTGGGCGCCGGGTTCGCCGTCGTCGGTGCCGTAGTGGACGCCCCGAATCGTGCCGCCGGAGCGTGTGTTCACGTAAGCGTAGTGTTCGTCCTCGGCCACGAGTTCGTCGTCGTCCCGCAGGTTGGGTTTGCGGCGGCGCTGGAGACAGCGAGCCGCGTGACGCGGATTCGCTGCGACGACCTGCCCCGCACAGGAGCCGCTGGGATACATCCCTTCGTCGTAGAGCACGACGTACATCCCCTTCCGTGCGGCGTGCTCGACGCAGACGCGGGTATAGCGGAGCCAGTTGTCGGACATAAACCCGATCGACTCCGGGAGCCCCATGCGGGCATGTGGGATGAATCCGTACACGCCGTGTGCCGCGAAGTCGTCGATCTGGCGCTTGAGTTCGTCTTCGGTGAGGTCGTCGTTGAGAAACCAGAACGGAATCGGCGTGTACTCGCGTGGGGCGTCGAGGAACCGATCGAACAGTGACATGGAATTCTCCTGAAAACGCCGTCCACTGGGATCCGGTCACGCTAAGACGATGGACTGATAGCGGTATTGTACCACATACGGAGGCAACACTGCGAAAGCAGCGCGTGCGTGAGTTGTTTGCGAAATCGGGATGGGTGCGCATTCTCGGCGTGTCCTCGAACGCAGATGTAGCGCTCACCCCAGCGTGACGGTGGAAACGGGGG
>JAACEL010000388.1 GCA_011682535.1 Nitrospiraceae bacterium
TGGGGTAGTGTCGGGGGTGATCGCGGGGAGCTCGATGAAGAAGAGGCTGCCTTCGTCGACCACGCTCTTGACCCCCACGCGTCCGCCGTGTGCGGCGACGATGCGCTTGACGATGGAAAGGCCGAGTCCGCTGCCGGGCACGTCGCCCACAGCACTGTCGTGACGGCGCACGCGGACGAACTCGCGGAACAGACGCTCTTGGTCGGCCGGGGCAATCCCGATGCCGTTGTCTTCGACTTCGATCCGCACGACGCCGTTTCGAGCGGTGGCGCGTACGTCGATTCGGCCTCCGGGCGGGGTGTATTTGTCGGCGTTGGCGATGAGATTGGCCACGGCTTCGTGTACGAGCCGTTCGACTCCGTGAAGTGGGGGCAGATCTGGGGCAAGCTCGACGTTGATCTGGTGCCCGTGCGACTCGGCCATGTCCAGGCTTTGGCGAACGGCACTGCGTATAAGGGAAGCCACGTCGATTTCGGCGGAGTGTCCACCGAAATCGGCCGAGTCGACGGCGGCCAGGATGCTGAAATCGTGCAGGATGGCCATGGCCTCTTCGAGGCGGGCCTGCACGCGCTCGATCCAGTGGGCCTGCTCGTCGTTAAGGGGCGGTTTGGAGGCGACTTTGAAGCTGAGCACGAGCATGGAGGCGGCGCCGACGGGGGCCTTCATGTCGTGCAGGGCGATGTGGAGGAAATCGCGTTGCATTTCGGACAGTCGTTCCAGCTCAGCGTTGGCGGAGCGCAACTCGCGTTCGCCCCGCCGCAACAGCTTGGTCAGTCCGGTGAGCAGGTAGACGGCCGACACCATCAGGGCGCCTTGGACGGTGAGCACGGTGAGCACGTAGCGGCCGTCGAGTGGCTGGGCGCTGTTGACGGCGCCGACGGGGAAGTGGGTGGGAATCCACCCCCACCACTCACCGAGGACGAGTGTACTGAGCAGGACGTAGCCGAACACGGCCTGGAGCCACGCGGCTCGGGGAGAAAGAAAGGCGGCGGCGAGGATCACGTGGAGCAGATAAAAGGCGAGAAAGGGGGACTTGGCGCCTCCGGCCAGCCACAACCCAACCGTCAGGAAGAGGAAGTCGACCGCTACGGACGCGTGCATGAGGGCCATCAGCCCTCGATGGGCCTTGGTACGCCGTTCGAGCCGGCGGTGACGGCGCGCGAACAGATAAAGAGGGATGTTCAACAGGGCGAGTAATACGGCGAGGAGGAGCAGGCTGGACACGTCGAGAGGGCGGATGTCGAGCACGTAACGGCCGAAGAGGGCGCCAGCGGCGATAGCAGCGGACACGAGAAAGCGTAGCTCGGAATTGAGGTAGAGGCGTCTGCCGGTGAGTTGTTTGTGGAAGAGGAGCGGCTGACCACGGCCGCGCAATTCCGATACGGCATCCTCCGAAATTTTCCCCGCATCTTCGCGCCGAACTGCCACTGAAGTCCCTCGCTGCCACCGTTACAAACGCCACCTGGAATCTATGCAGAGTATCGCACGGTTTGAGGAAGACCGCAAGGGCGGCGTGCCCATTGCGGAATGCGGAATACCGTTCTTGCCGCTCACTCTTGCGCACGGATCTGGGACACACTGACATCCTGGAAACGCGCCGGCCGCCCTGCTAGGATGCGTTTGTCCGTTGGCCTGCGTGCCATCCTTTCAGGGAATGTCCAACACCGACTCAGTCCGACACAGGAGACTCGATGAACCCCAAAGCCGTCTTTGGCCGCAACGCGGTGGAGGAAGCCCTGAGGGCGCATGCGGAGGTGAACCGGCTGTACCTGGCCAAGGAATCCCGTGCGCCTTGGGCCGACGCGATACTGGACGAGGCCCGTGAGCGCAGGATCCGGTTCGACTTCGTGCCTCAGGCGAAGCTGAACGAGATCTGCGGCAGCCATGAGCATCAAGGCGTTGTGGCGATTGTGAGCCCGGTGGCTTACACGACGTTGGAGGAGTGCCTGCAACGGTGCGGCCCCCAGGCCACATTGCTAGCGCTCGACCGTGTACAGAACCCGCGTAACCTGGGGATGATGATCCGCACGGCGCTGGGCGCCGGGGTGGCGGCGGTGCTGGTTCCCGCGCGCGGTGGGGCGCTGCTCGACGACGACGTGACGCGGGCCAGCGCGGGGGCGCTGTTCCATGTGCCGATCGTGAAATGCGGCAACCTGCCCCAGGCGCTGCGCAAGTGCCGGGATGCCGGTTTCTGGGTTTATGGCTTGGCGGGCGAGGGCGAAATGGACGTGTTCGCCGTGGACTGGCCGGACCGGGTGGTGCTCGTCATGGGCAACGAAACCGAAGGCTTGCGGCACGGGGTGGCAAAGACGTGCGACTCACTCGTCCGTATCCCGCTGGCAAAGGGGCTCAGAAGCCTCAACGTCGCCGTCGCGGCGGGCATCTCGCTGTTTCAGATCGCCGCTCAATTAAGAGGACACCATACTTAATTATTGCTCTCGTGCAGATTCGTGTGGGTTCATATGCTATGCTGCAATAATTAAGTATGGTGTCCCCTTAATTTCTCCCCTTAATTTCCCTTAATTTACAGTGCCAGGACGATCATCGCAACTTGCAGGCGGATCTGCATATCGATGGGGAACGGGGTGACGGCGAAACGGGCGAGCAGTTCGTCCATGGCCGTCTCGTCCCAATCGGGGTGTTCGGCCTGATAAATGGCCAAGGCGTCGCGGAAACGGGTGAAGCCGGTGTCGGTCAGCGATGGACCGGGCACGCCGATCAGGAACAGGGGCATCTCGCTCACCATGCAGAGCGGGCCGCTGCCAAGCGACTGGACAAACTCCATGGAGCTGGGGAGGAACTTGGCGGCCGTCTCGGGATCTCTCAGTCCCAGGAAGTGTTCGCGCATGCCGGCCGAGTGGGGCGTTGTACAGAAGCCGGCTTCGATGCGCGTGAAGCCCTTCTCGCCGTGGCGGTCGATGTCGTGTAAGGGAACACTGAGGCGTTCGCACAACGTTGTGAGTCCGTTCAGCAGGTCCGGCGCACGGGTTGACCATTCCTTGCACAGCAGGAACCAGGCGCCTTCGGCGAACGGCATGCCGTGGAGGGAAAAGTGGGCGTCATAGGGGCCGTGGGCACGCAGGAACGACATGGCCGCACGGCATTCAGGGCGGGTGCTCCCCGATTCTCCGAAGCCAAACTCGATGTCATCGCCGGGCGGCTCCCGGAACATGTGCCGCACGTAATCGCGAAAGACGGGCGGATTGGTGAACCAGGTCCGGTTGCGGTCGGCGCCGTCTGGGTTGATGTTGGGCACGACATGGAAGGTGAAGCGTTCGAGTAGTTGGGGAAACGCCTCGGCGAACAGGATGGGCAGCGCCTGCGCCGTCATGGGGCCGATAGGCTCATCGGAATGCGATCCTGCCACGATGGAGATGCGCCGGGAACCGGTTCCGAACCGGACTCCGAGCACGGGTTGCCCCGAACGCGAGCCGCCGATGCGGTCCACGGAAAGCGCGTCGATGCCGCGCAGGTACGCAGCCAACTGGTCGACATCGCGAAATGCGATGCAGTCACCGGGTATGGTGAACGTCGCAAGTCGCTCCAGAAGTTCGTGGGAATCGCTGGACACGTATCCTCCTGTTCAGTGAAAGGCCAGTCGCATCTCGTAGGAATCGTCCTTCTCACGGAAGGTCACATCTTCACGCACGATTTCGAAACCCAGGCGCCGGTATAGGCGGAACGCGCGGTGGTTGTCCTTGCGCACCGTCAGTCCGACCTCTTTCTTGCTGAGGACGTGACGGCCGAGCGCGAGGAGGTAGGCAAGCAACGGCGCGCCGAGTCCGAGATTCTGATATTCGTCGCGCAGACCGATGCCGAGGTGGGGCCGCTCCTTGGCCACGTCGGCGAAAAAGATGTGGGCGAACACGTCCCCCGCGGGGTCGATAGCTACCAGGCTGAGGTCCACTCCCGAGGCGGCCCGCCCGACCGCGGCCTGCATCCCCGCCGCGGACGTGTCGGAGTAGGGCTGGAAGAAAAGGCGCGTCTGCGCCGAGAGCGAATTGTAGAACGCGCCCAGACGTTGAGCATCGTCCGCCGCGAGGCGGCGGATGGAGAAGTTTTGGTAGCCTTGCGGAAACACGTGTTTGTACTCCTGTGGCTTTGGGTCTGGGGCGATGGTCTGGGGGGCATGCTAACACGATGCTGGGCTCAGATGTGGGATAGCGCCAGCAACCGTGCAGAATTCGCGGAGCGAATTGTGCCTCAAGGTTCCGGCATCAGCCGGGACCGATAGCTTCGATGGCCCGGGCAATCGCTTCGCGCCGCGCTTCGATGGGCGCGGGGTCCGTCGTGAACACGGTCAGCTTCTCACTGATCGAATCTGGAACTTGAAGCAAACGCCCGTACTCCCGGCGGTCCTCGTCGGAAAGCGCGGCGCCTCGTTCCTGCAAAAGCCGGTCGAGGATCACCAGATATTCGTGGTCCTCGATCCCGTCGCGGAGCATCTCGAACCGGATGCTGTCGACCGGTGCATCGAGCACAGGCGCTTCGGGTTGGCCGCTGGCGGCGGCTTCGGGGGGATAGATGAACCGCCCGTCGCCGTTGCCCCACGGACGCCGTGTGCCCGCGGGGGTGCTGTAGCCGCTGGTCCAGCCCATCGGGTCTTCGTAGGGGTTCTGCGGATGCTCGGGGTACGCGGCGTCACTGGTCCAGTAGTTCGTCTGCCAGATGAGCAGTCCGCTGATGCGGCGCTTCCACGTCTGCCACAGCCAGACGCGCATCTCGGTGGCGGGGTGGTCGATGAAGAGCGTAGCATAGGGTTCCTTGGGGCCGGTGCACACGTACCACCAGAACTTCTCGCCCTGCGCGCGGCGTTCTTGCGCGAGATCTTCGTCGAAAGCGGGAGTCAGCGGGCACCAGATGTTGGGACCGCCGATGAGACCCGGCTCGACTTGTTCGGTCAGCATGCGGCCGATCCCCGGCGCGGCCTCTTCGACTTTGCGGAAGCCGTTCATAACGAACTCGTAGTCCTTGGGGTCGGGCTCGTCGAACCAGTAGAGGAAGGCTTCGTCCAGCCAGCCCTT
>JAACEL010000389.1 GCA_011682535.1 Nitrospiraceae bacterium
AGCGGCGAGGTCGAGATCGAGCTGTCCCCCGTGGGCTTGAGCGAGCCCGTCACCTTTTATCTGAAGAACGAAGACGACGACTATTTCACCATCGAGTGGGACGCCATCACGGGTGGCGCCCGCGTCGAGAGCGGCAAGCATGCGCCCGAAACGGGGGGGACGTCATGAGCGGCCGCCAATCGCAGGGAGGGTTCACCCTTCCCGAGATCATCGCCGCCATGGCCATCCTCGGCACCGCTCTACTCATTCTCATGGACGCCCACTACGGCGCCCTGCGCCTGTTCGCCGACACCAGCGACGAGATCCTCATGCAGAGCCTGCTCGAACGCGCCATGGGCGAGGCCGAGATGGAGGTCGTCGCCGGAAAGCTCGAAGGCTCCGATAACTTCGGCAAGCGCTACCCCGACTACGCCTTCTCGTTCGCCGCGCAGCAGATGGGGGCCGATGAAGCCGCCGGTGCCGTGGAGTCTCCCCTGTACGGCCTGTCGGTGACCGTCACCGGCCCAGACGGCAACGTCCGCACCATGGAAATGCTCGTGTTCAGCCCGGCTTCCTAGGAGAGATCTGTGTTCGATCGCGCACGCCAGACAACGCACCGCTTGCCCCGCTCCCAAGGGGTGGCCGTGTGTCGTGCCGCCGCACGCGGGTTTACCCTGCTCGAAGTCCTCATAGCCATCTCCATTCTCGCCATGATCGTCGCCGTCGTCTACGTGACCCTCGTCGCCACCGTCAACGCCACCGAAGAAGCACGCCTTGTCGCCGAAGAGCTGCGGCTGCGCCAATTCCTCGCCCGCAGTTTCACCAACAATCTCTCCACCGTGTTTACCGATCCAGGCTTGGAGGACAAGCGCTACGTCTTCCTCGGCGCCACCGAGTCGGGATCCGGCGGGGAGATGGATACCCTCGAATTCACGTCCTCCTCACCCATGGTGGGCGTGTCTTCGCCGCCCGGCGCGCTCAAGCGCGTCCGCTACGGCGCCGCCACCGACGAACCCGCCGAAGGCGACATGCTTCCCGGGCGCGACGACGAATTGGCCGACGCCTTTGCCAGCGGACCGCACCTCGAGGCCAGCGAAACCCCCATCAACGAAAGCGCGCCGCCCCAGAGCGGCTCGGCCACCGACACGGACTTTCTGCCCGAGTTCGATCTGGACGGAGAAGATGCCCAGAGCTGGTCCGTCCCGATCAGCAGTTTCGACCTCGCTTACTTCGATGGCGAAGAATGGGTGGAAGAATGGGATTCGAGAGAGCTGGGGCGGCTGCCCTGGTGCGTGCGCATCCGGATTAACTACGCGCGAACCAGAGACGAACTCGAGGCCGACCGCGACGCGCGCATGAGCGCCGAAGAAGACCCCGACTACGAGATGGTCATCCCTATCGCCACCGGCATTGGTTCGAGATCCGAGGCCGGGGAGTGGTACGAGGCCATGTGGAACCTACAGCCGCAAGGAACACCATGAGCGGATGCGGCCACAGACGAGTTTCTCGGCCTCCCAGGCGCGTCCCCCGCGGACATGGCGAGGAAGGGGTCGCCCTGATCCTGGTGCTGATGCTCATCATCCTGCTTGGCGCGATCGTGTTTGAATACGCCTACGAAACCCAGGTCGAGGCCTCCCTTGCCGCCAACAACCGCCTCGACCACGAAGCCTACATCGCCGCCAAGTCCGCCGTGTCGGCCGGCGCCGCCATGCTCGTCGCCGACCTGCTCATGAACTCGTCGGTGGACCTGACGCAACAAGGCGGCGTGACTGGCCAGCAATACGACTCATTGGATGAGGAATGGGCTCAAGGCGTGCCCTACCAGCAAATCAACGACGCCATCATGCAATGCAACATCCGCGACGAGTCCGGCAAGATCAACCTCAATGCCCTGATCGAGTATGCCAACTCCGACGAAGGTAACCGGGCGTCTCAAACAAATACCACTCCCCAGAACGCCCAAGTGCTTATGGCTGCTCTGAACGAACTCTTCGAGGTCTGCGAAGTGGAGGAGCTTCCCCTCGACGCCATCATGGACTGGCTTGATGAGGACGACAATCCGCGCCCCAACGGGGCGGAATCGGATTTCTACATGTCGCTCGATCCGCCCTACGTCTGCAAGAATGGCCCCATGGATTCCATCGAGGAGTTGCTTCTCATCCCCGGCGTCACGCCCGAACTCTACTTCGACCTCAACCGCGACCCGGACGAGCGCGAGACCCTTGCCGAGGACGAGGTCTGGTTGTCCCTGCCCGACCTGCTCACCGTCAACGGCGATCCCCAGGGGCGGATCAATGTCAACACCGCCCAACGTCTCGTTATCGAGAGCGTGGCGCGCGCCTGGAATCAGGGCGACACCGGCTTGGTCGACCGGCTCTGGAACAGACAACTCGACGGCGGGTATCGGAGTGAGGACGAACTCAAGAACGATCTGTTCCTGGGCTCGAACCAACGGAACCAACGGAACCAACGGAACCAACAGAACCCAGCGGGCCAACAACCGCCACCACAGACCATGTTCACCATCAAGAGCGGCGTATTCCGCATCCATGGCAACGGACGTTGCGACGACGTGCTCGTGCGGATTGAGGCGTTTGTGGCGCGCGCCGATTACGATCGGATTCTCAACCAGGCGCCCATCAGCTCCAGCGGCGACCCGCTCGAGTTGTTGCGGTTCACCGATTGGCGCGTCATTCGATAGCCCGGACGAATTCTTCACGCGCAGCACGCTGAGCTTGCTGCGCCCGCTACGGCGAAGTTATCCGGCGATTTCGAGATGACGGTTGCCGTGCGAACCGGCGCTCGAACAAGGTACAATAACCCCGAACCCATCGTGGTTTGCGATAGGAGAATGTGTGCATGAAATTGGCCGCTAAGGTTGCCGTTGTCGAGTTCGTGGAAGGTGAGGTCCGTTTGGCCCTCGTCAAGACCGGCGGACGACGCCCCAAGGTTCTCGAACTGCATAGCAGCCGCGTCGAGCGCCAAGACGACGAGGGGCGTCCTCAGGCCATGGCCGACGCCCTGTGCATCGTGGCCGGCGCCCTGTCCACCAAGCCGGCCGCCGTCGTGCTGTGCGTCTCCAGTTTCAACGCCATCGTGCGCACCATCACCATTCCCTTCCGCGGTGCGCGCCGCGTGGCCGCCGCCGTGGGCTTCGAACTCGAACGTTACCTTGCCTTCCCTATCGAAGAACTCATTGTCGACTTCAACGTCGTGCGCGAGGCCAACGGCGAAACCGAGGTTCTGGCCGTGGGGATCCGCCGTGCCCTGCTCGAAGAACGACTGAGCGCCATGCGCGCCGCCGGGCTCGATCCCGACGGCATCGACGTCGACGCTGCGGGCCTCACCGGTCTCTGGCGCACCACGCGGCCGGCCATGAAGGGCCTCAACGCCGTTCTTCACGTGCGTGAAAGCGGATGTATTCTCGCCATCGTGCTGAACAAAGAACTCATCTATTTCCGGCACCTCGACGTGACATCCGCGCAGGTTCACGAGAACCCCGCCACGATCGCGCGCGAAACCAACAACTCCCTGCGCGCGTTTCACGGAAACTGGAAGGGCGAAGAAGAGGTCGAGTCGCTCGCCGTCACCGGCGTGGGCTTCTTCGAAGACGAGCGCCGGCTGTTCGAAGATGAGATCAACGTGCCCGTCACGATCGAAGACCTCACCGGCCGCCTGCCCGGCTACGAGGCCGCGTCGCAGGCGGCCGAGGCCCAGGAAGCCTTGGCCGCATCCGAAGACGAAGGCCGGATCGACCACGGCGCCCGGCTGCGGAGCAACGGCTGGACCGCCCTCGTGGGCGTCGCGCTTGATGCGTCTGGCGCCGGGAACGCGTTCGAATTTTGCACTGAGGATCTTGTGCCCAAGGACAAACTCGAGCGCCACGTGCCCTACATCATGCTGACCGCGTGCCTGGCCCTGCTGCTGCTCGTTGGCATCGCGGGCTTTCTCCACGTCAGCTATATGCGTAACGTTGTCGAGGCTGGCCGCCTGCGCGAACAAATCGAAGCCGCCGAGGAAGAAATCGCCGCGCTCGAGAGCCAGGGCCTCAACGTGCCCGCCGAGGTCTTCAGTACACCGTCCCTGCTCGACATCTTGGCCGAAGTGGGGGAGAAGATGCCCGACGACAGAGCCGCCATAGACTATCTCAGGGTCGATTTGCCCATGGAACGCCCGGGACGCGCCGGCGCCCGCGTGCCTTGGATTACCATCATGGGTGAGGTCAAGAACAACGCCGAATTCGACAAGGCCTTCTCCGCGCTCTCGCGCTCCAAGCTCATGCGCGTCGACCCCGACCCCGGCAAAGTCCTCGATCGCGGCAAGACCACCTTCAAGATCACCGCGCACAAGCCCGAATCCGGCGCGGTCACCGAATAACGAGGAGAACGCTCTTGACCACCGAACACGAAGAACACCACCACCCCGAGCCGGAGGCGGAACCCAAACGCAGCCAGCACGGACTGCTCGCTTGTGTCCTGGCGATTGCCCTCGTCGTTTTCATGCTGCTGTTCATCCCCACCGGGCCCCTCAAAAAATACCGCCGGTCCAGCGCCACGCTCGGCGACCTGCGCGAACAGCTCAAGCTCACCCAACTCACCATCGAGGCCGAACAGGAGCGCCTGCGCAGCCAGGATCAGCTTGTCGACCGCCTCAACCAGCGTTCTCCCAGTTTCGATCTCTGGTCGTTTCTCAACCGCTGCCTCACCGAGACCAGCCTCAATCAGGGCCATGGCGCCGAACTCGAGAAGGTCACCCCACGCGGCCGCTCCGCCAACGATACCCAAGACGTCACCCTGGTCGAACTCAAACTGACCAATCTCACCCTCAACCAACTCGTCAACTTCCTCTACAAGGTCCACGGTAGCAACAATCTCGTGGTCATGAGGCGGCTCGAGTATCTCCGGCCCGCCGCCGACCGGCGGGGGCTCGAGTGCTCCATCTCTTTCCTGTCGCCCAACGCACCCCAGCGCGCCGCGGCCTGAGTCTAAGGGCGCGTGCAAGAATAACTCCACCGTTTT
>JAACEL010000390.1 GCA_011682535.1 Nitrospiraceae bacterium
CAAGGAATCGGACAGCTACATTCCCGGCGGTCTATTCGTCGATCAGTACGATCACGAATACAGCCGCGACTGCGAGCCGATGGTGGACGGACACACCGACTCGTACTACTACCAACTCGCCAGTTGGGTGCGGCGTTACAAGGGCGTTCGCCCGATGCCCACCGCGAAAGGCCCCGCCTCGATCCGCGTCGACGGCGACTTCCAGGATTGGGATGCGGTCGAGCCGGAGTTCCGAGACACCATCGGCGACGTGACACATCGCGAGCACAAGGGTTACGGCGACGTACTCTATCGCAACACCACCGGACGCAACGACATCGTGCGTTCCAAGGCCGCCTACGACGACGCCAACCTCTACTTCTACGTGCGGACGTCCAAACCCATCACCGCGCACACCGATCCCATGTGGATGATGCTCCTGCTGGACGCGGATCAAGACGCCTCCACCGGGTGGCTGGGTTACGACTTTATCGTCAACGAGCAGGTGAAGAGTGACACGAAGACGACCGTCAAGCGGTGGGGCAAGGACGGCTGGGAAACCTTGGGGGGAGGTGCGTATCGCGTAACGGGTAACGCGCTCGAACTCGTCATACCGCGTGCACTCGTCGGAGAGGCCGCCGCCACACCCGCGTTCGATTTCCACTGGGCCGACAACATCCAGAGCTTCGATGGCATCGCCGAACTCGGCGTCAACGGCGACAGCGCCCCCAACCGCCGCTGGAACTACCGCTTCAAAGTGGCGGAGTAGTCTTCTTATCGCTTTTCTTTGCTTCTTTCTTTTTCTCGCGAAAAGAAAGAAGAATGCTCTAGGGTTTCTGGCCGGACCCCTAGACCGAAACGGCTTTCATGGCCTCGGTGAGTGCCGCGATGCCTTGGGTGATGTCGCCGACGCGGTTGTCGCCGGCTTCGCGTTCGAAGATATAGCTTCCATCGAAATCGGCTTCGGCCAGGATGCGTACGAAGGCGGTCCAGTCGACGGCGCCGGCGCCTACGACGACTTCTTCGCCCCATTGGCCTTTGGCGGTGGGGCGCAGGGCGTCTTTGACGTGGACTTGCTGGACGCAGGACACGAGTTGGCGCAGGGCTTCGACCGGTTCGTCCATGTCGTAGAGGAGCATGTTGGCGGGGTCGAAGTTGACGGTGACGTTCTGCGCGCCGCGTTTCTTCATCTCGTCGATGAATATCAGCAGCGTCTCGGCGGTCTCTTGTCCGGTTTCGAGCAACAGCCAGCCGCCGTCTTCCGCGAACAGTCCGGCCAGGTCGGCCACGCGTCCGCTCAGTTTGTCGAAATTGGGGTCGCTCGGCTCATGAGGCAGAAAGCCCGCGTGGGCGCTGACGAGTTTCACGCCCATTTGCTTGGCGGTCGCGGCGGCGGCCTTCGCCAGTTCCCAGTTCTCGTCCCAATACTCGTCGAGGATGACGCCGCCCGTCTCGCGAATGGTCTGCGGTGTCGAGTAGTCCTCGCCGATCGTGGAGAACATGCCCGACACGATCTCGATGGCCGATTCGGCCAGGATGTCCTGCGTGCCTTCCCACGCCCCTGGGTCGTCGCGATGCGGCGTGAGGCCGAGTTGTACCCGCTTGAGACCGAGCGCGTTCACCTTCTCCGCCAGGTCGCGCGGTCCTGTTGCCTGGAGCGACCAACTGCATACACCGATCTGTGCTTCCGCCTGAGTTTTCACGGCGATTAGTCTCCTTTGTTCCGTTATTGCCGAATCGCGGGGCCGGGTGCGTCGAATATCGGCGGGGCCACGCGGGTTTTCATGCCACCGGCCCCATCTTAGCACAGTGCCACGTCACAACAAGGCATGTGCAAATACGATCTTCTTTCTTTTCTCGTGAAAAGAAAGAAGCAAAGAAAAGCGGTAATTGCGGTCGCCCGTTCCACAGACTGTTGGAACGCTTCCCACATCACTATGACCCGCAGTTTCCGTTGATTCGGTACGTGTACGAAGTAGCGATGCTGAGAACGCCAGGCGGTATTCCTATTCCGCTATCTCTCTGGCGAAGCGCAGTTCGCCGCCGGGATCGGCCAGGAGCAGCCGGAAGCTCCAACCACCTGTGATGGCCAGATTCTTGACCACGAGCGCGTTCCAACCCTCCTTCAGCGGAAGGGCCACCCATTCGGGATCCCTTCGCGTTCGATAGAGCCGTCCGCCTTCAATGGCGTCGCCATTGACGAAAGCTTGGGCGTAATCGTCGGCCCTGAGGCGGGCATAGACGCGTTGGTCTCGCGGGCTGTAAACGGCGGAGGAAGCATAGGCGAGGTCATTGAACGGTATGCCGTAGAGCTTTCCCACATTGACAAAGCCGAGCCCGAACGCGGGTTGCGCGTCAAGAGGTCTCCAGGTCAACACTTCACCGTCTTCGCGGAACGTGGCGCCGGCCGCGTAGCCCTGCTCGGGGCCGTGCAGGGCGAACGCCCGGGGCATCGTTTCTCGGGGCCGTTCCGGAAGCCTGCTGGGCAGGCTGCCCGCCTCGAACGGCCCGACGACGTACCATTCCGAAGGCCAGCGCAGGGCGGAGTCCGGGAACAGGGGAGCATTCCGCTCCATGCGCGCGATCGAATGCCCTTTGTAGCGCACCTCACACCGGAGCCGAGGTACTGGAAGGATGCGGTCGACCGGCACGATGAAGGGATTCGTCACGGTTGTACTCGTGCCGGACGCTAGGGTGAAGGGGCTGTCAATCGAGGGCCCTACCGTGTGCCAGCCTTGCGCGTTGAGCCCCGTGAAGCCGAGCGATACTTCCACGGGGCCAGGCATTGCGTTGTCCACAGTGACGGAGACCCGTGGATAGGCCTGGTCTCCGTCGAGTCCCTCCGGTATGGCGGCGGTGACGGATATCAGATTCCGAGCCGCCTCCTTGAGGGACTGCGGAGCCACATCGGGGGGCCATACGGAGCCTGGTTCGATGAACGTCACATGGGCCGCGCGCCCTTCCGCCGTAACCAGCGTGTAGTGCGGGAACTTCCCCAACTCGGGGAGGGGATTCGGTGGCCTGATTTGCGCGCCCTTCGTGGCTCCCACGACGTAGTAGGTTGCGTTGTCTTGGTGGGTGTAGCCCAAGGTATGCCAGTGGCCCGCGAAGACGGTGTGAGGACGATCCCCGAGGGCTGAGTGTATGGAGGCCCATTCGGGGCTGCCATAGCTCCAGATGGGCACGTGCATGAACACGAACGTGTGCCGGGCATCGCGGCTTGCCTTGATGTCGTCCACGGCGAACTTCACTTGTTCCGCACCGAAAGAGTTGCCCCCTTCGGCCCAGTGCTCCTGATTGTTCAGCACGAGGAAGTGGCAGCCTTTGTAATCGAATGCGTAATACGTTCGCCCGACATTGGCCTTCCACCAAGCAAGCATTGGGGGATTGCTGATGTCGTGATTGCCGGGCAGGAGGAGCAGCGGCATCTCAATCCGCGTGGCGTGTTCCCGGAATTCCTCCCACTGGGCCGTGACGGCGTTCATGTCGTCCGCATTCCCCTCGATCATGTCTCCAATCATGATCGCGAAATCCGGGCGAAGCACATTCAACTCGTCGATAGCCCGATCGAAGACCGGCCACTCCGCGCTGGTCCCACTGGTCCGATCCCCCAGGATTGCGAACGTGAACTTGAGTGGATCGCCGGGCCACGCCCGCTCGATTATCGGGGCGCCTTCCGGTAGGTTCGGGCGAGAGGCCGGCATTTCCTGCGCGGCGACAGGAGGTGGGGCCAGCCACATCAGACAAAAGGCGACGAGAATAAGTGGGGCAACGATTCTTCTCATGATCCGTTCCTTTCTTGATTCAGCAACCCGTACCTCAGGAGCTTCGATTCCGAAGTCACGCCCGCTTGATTCCGTCTCTTGTTCTAATTACCATTGCAACCTCCGACACAAATAGCCAACCTTTCATTTTGGGGAGAATGGTAATGCCAAACGCGACTCAGATCCGGGAATATCTGCTTTCCAACAGCCCTTGGGTGTCGCCGGAAGAGACGGTGGACACCATCAAGGCGGGGGACGCGCAGCGGGACGTAACGAAGGTGGCCGTGTGCTGGTACGCGGCGATGGACACGATCAGGTCGGCGCATGACGCCGGCTGCGAGTTGCTCATTTGCCACGAGCCGACCTTCTGGGAACATGCCGCGCCTGAAACGGTGTGGCGGGATAAGGAACCCGGTCTCACGAAACAGCGGTTTCTGGACGAGACGGGCATGGTCATTCTGCGCGCCCATGACTCGTGGGACCAGTGGCCCCGGATCGGGATCCGGGATTCCTGGGCGGCGTTTCTGGGCCTGACCGAGCGTGTGTTCGCCAGCGAGGACCACAACTGCCACGCGATCTTTGCCATTCCCGAGCAGCCGTTGCGCGTGTTTGCCCAGCATGTTGCCGACCGGGTCCGGCTGCTGGGGGAAGACGGTGTGCGGGTAATGGGCGACGCCGAGCGCCTCGTCTCGCGTCCCGCGGTCGGCGTAGGCTGTATCGGCCCCGGCCAGCAGGTCGTGGATGTGGGGGCCGACGTGTTGCTGTTGTGCTACGACGGGGCGTCCTACTGGGCGGTTCGTGAACGTTTGTACGAGGCTGGCGCCGCCGTCATCACCGTGGAGCATGGCACCTCGGAGATGCCGGGTCTCGCGAATCTGTGTCAGCATCTGGCGGAGCAATTCCCGGCGGTGGAGTTCGTCTACTTCGACAACCATCCCAAACCATGGACGGTCATGAGCAGCACCTGACTGGAGAACAGAGGCTCCGCGTGTTGCCAAGCGACTCGTCCATCTACTCATCGGCGGGTAAGGTGAAAGGGGTCTCGTCGTCCATGCCCGGCCGGAGCCGCAGGTAGGTCTGGTCGCACCCGCGGCTATTCCACAGAATTTCCGCCATGTTGGGCAGAGACGGTTGCGTGTGAACGATTCGCCATGCACCGTCTTCCTCTTTGCGCCACGTGTAGACGACCTCCTCGTCGGCGTGACGCGGAATCCGGAGTGTCCCGTCGTAGCCATACCCGAACG
>JAACEL010000072.1 GCA_011682535.1 Nitrospiraceae bacterium
TAGAATATGAATCCGGGACCCGGCGGGCGTCCGGGCGTTGTTTGCGTCCTGCGCTGCTGCAATGCTATTATTCGCGCAGTGTGATCCTGCCTGTTTGCCGGTATCCCTGAGATGAACCAGTAGCGGGGAAGGCTTGTGCCGCAAGAACGTACAGAGGCGGTGGTACTGCGCGGCGTCGATTTCAGCGAGACGAGCCGGATCGTTACGTTCCTGACGCCGGACCGTGGCCGGTTGGCGTGTATGGCGCGGGGCGTTCGACGCAAAAAGAGCCCGTTGGCCTCCACGCTCGACACCTTCAACCGCGTCGAGATCGTGTACTACTGGAAAGACGGGCGGGCGGTGCAGAATCTCGCCGAAGCGGCGCTGTTGGACGGGTTTGGCGGCATCAAGGCCGACCTCGACAAGGCCACGTTCGCGGCATTGCCGCTTGAGTTGGTGTACAAGGCCGTCCACGAGAACGAGCCGTCCCTCGAGTTGTATGCCACCTTCGTGCACGGTCTGGAATCACTGACCCGTTGGGAGGGCGACGCCCGGGCCCACATGCTGTGGCAGGTGTTGCAGTTGATGTCCGTGGCGGGTTTCGAGCCTGCGTTGGACACGTGCGTGGCCTGTGGCCGCGATGTCGAAACCCCGCAAGGTTTCGCCTACGAAGGCGGCGTCACGTGTGGCGCATGCCGCTCGGACGTCCGGTTGACGCCGGAGCAGGCCGCCGGCCTGCGCGCATTGGCAGGGAGCCGGGACGGGTGCCCGGCCATAAAGAACCCGGCGGCGTTGTACCCGTTGGTGCATCGTTACGCGGCACGGCAGATCGAGGCGGACCTACGGAGCGTCCGCGTGATAGACCAAATGTTCATATAGGCAGTTTGGAGAACATGGCAGCCCCAGTCGAGAACATCCGCAACTTCTGCATTATCGCCCACATCGATCATGGCAAGTCGACGCTGGCCGACCGCTTGCTCCAGTTGACGAACACCGTCGACTCGCGCAATCTCAAGGAACAGACACTCGACACGATGGACCTTGAGCGTGAGCGCGGGATCACCATCAAGTCGGTCGCCGTGCGCATGGCCTATCTCGCCGACGACGGGCAGGAGTACATCCTCAACCTCATCGACACGCCCGGCCACGTGGATTTTTCCTACGAGGTCTCGCGCAGCATGGCGGCGTGTGAAGGCGCGTTGCTCCTCGTGGACGCCGCGCAGGGCGTCGAGGCGCAGTCACTGGCCAACGCCTACAAGGCCATCGAGCAGGATCTCGAGATCATCCCCGTCATCAACAAGATCGACCTGCCCAGCGCCGACATCGAATCGTGCCGGCGCCAGATCCACGACGTCATCGGCCTCGACGCCGATGGCGCCTTGCTCACGAGCGCCAAAGAAGGCAAGGGCGCCAAGGAATTGCTCGAAGCCATCGTCCAGCGGGTTCCCCCGCCACAGGGCGATCGCAACGTGCCCCCGCGGGCGCTTATCTTTGACGCCGTCTATAACTCCTATCGCGGCGTGATCATCTATGTGCGTGTCGTCGAGGGCGTTATCGCCAAGGGTTCGAAGGTCGTTATGATGTCGAACAACGAGCGGTATGAAGTGGCAGAGTTGGGCATCTTGACGCCAGGTTTCACGCCGGCCGACACGCTGGAAGCGGGCGAGGTGGGCTACCTTATCTGCAACATCAAGACACTGCTGAACACGAAGATCGGCGACACCGTGACGGATGCTCAGAACCGCGCGGCCGAGGCGCTGCCCGGTTACGAAGACGTGCAGCCGGTGGTATTCTGCGGGCTTTACCCCGCCGTGGCCACCGACTACGAAGAACTCCGCGCCGCCCTGGAACGTTTGCAGCTCAACGACTCCTCATTCGTGTTTCAGGCCGACAGCTCCGACGCCCTTGGCCTCGGATTCCGTCTCGGGTTCCTCGGCCTGCTCCACATGGAGATCATCCAGGAACGCCTCGAACGCGAGTTCGGCCTCACCCTCGTGACCACCGTGCCCAACGTGGCCTACCACGTTCGCCGGACCGACGGGGTACAGATGGACATCGAGAACGCCTCGAAGATGCCGCCCTCGACCGAGATTGACGTCATCGAAGAGCCCTATATCGAAGCCGACATCATGTGTCCGACGGAGTATCTCAGCGCCGTCATCGATCTGTGCAAGAAGAAGCGCGGCATCCACGTGCGCGTCGACTACATTGACGCCAAGCGTTGCATGGCCATCTACCAGATGCCGCTCGCCGAGATCGTGCTCGACTTCTACGACCGCCTCAAGACGCTTACCCGCGGCTACGGTTCGCTCGAGTACCGCTTAATTGACCGCCGTCCCGGCGACCTCGTCAAGCTCGACATCCTGCTCAACGGCGAATCGGTCGATGCGCTGTCGAGCATCGTGCATCGCGAACGCGCCGTGCTGCTCGGACGCAAGCTCGCGGGCCGGTTGCGCAAGTCGATCCCGCGCCAGCAGTTCGAAGTCGCCATCCAGGCCGCCATCGCCAACCGCATTATCGTGCGCGAATCGATCAAGGCCTTGCGCAAGAACGTGACGGCCAAATGCTATGGCGGCGACATCACACGCAAACGCAAACTGCTCGAGAAGCAGAAGGCGGGCAAGCGTCGGATGAAGCAGGTCGGGTCGGTCGAGGTGCCGCAGGAAGCCTTCATGGCGCTGCTGCGCGTGACCGAAGAGGATTAGCGCCGGTGACGGAGCCAACGTCTCAGTTTCCTGAGCAGGACGCGCGGGCGGCGCGTACCAAGCTTCTCACCCGTCTCGCCGGCCCGTTGACGCGCAAAAACCTGCTGTCTTGGATCGGCGTTATCCTGATCGTCTGCACCATTCGGTGGGCCATCTTCGAGCCCTACAAGATCCCCAGCGGCTCGATGGAACCCACGCTCCATGGCGATGAACGCATCGGCCATGGCGACCGCGTAGGTGTCAACAAATGGATCTACGGCCTCCGCATTCCCTTCACGAAGACCCGCCTCTTCCACTTGTCCGAGCCCCAGCGTTGGGACATCGTCGTGTTCAAAGCCGTCGAGGAGAACGCCCGGCACGGCACTTTGATCAAACGCATCGTCGGTCTTCCGGGCGAGCGCATTCACATCGCCGACGGCAAGATTCATGTCAATGGCGAGGCCGTCGAGCCCCCGGACGAATTGCGAGATGTGCTGAACTACACGACGAGCCTCGGACAGCCCCCGGAGCTTATCCGCTCGTTTATCCTTCATCACGCGCAATCCAATGAACGTTCCCCGCTGCTGAGCCCTGCCAACCCAACGGCCCAGCAGTTCTACGAAGAACTGGCCGTCGTGCGCGAAGGACTCGGCGGCCGGGACCCCGCCTCCTTGAGCGCGTCCGAAACGGAGAAACTGGTCGCCGGATTGAGCCCGGTGAGCATGAATATCGCCCAGAAGTTGTTTGGCATACTGCAGCAGATGCAGTATCCCTTGAAGTACGGCATTCTGCCCGACGATGAGTTTTCCGTGGTGCCCGAGGACTGCTACCTGGTGTGCGGCGACAACAGCCCCGACAGCGCCGACGGCCGTTACTTCGGCTGGCTGCCCAACGGCCACATCCTCGGCCGCGCCTTCTGCATCGGCTGGCCCCCCTCGCGCTGGCGCGATTTCAGCGGATTTTCCCGCACGTGGTGGGGGAAAGGCCTGCTGTGGGGTCTGCCCGCGCTGGTGGCCGTGTACGTAGGGATGAGTTTCCGCGGTAGCCGTAAGCGGCGCTTCCCCCGCAAGCCAAACGCCTAGCGGAAGAATAGGAGTCGGGGGTACTCTTGTGTCATGTGCGCTATTCCGCTATATTTGCTGAACCTGTGCAGGGGTAGCGGGCAAGGCGGTAGCCGCTCATCGAAGAACGACGGTAGGATTACTGTATGGCAAAGAAAAGCACTGGCAATTCCCCGAAACCTCCGGCCACGTCCGAGAAGGCCAAGAAAACCGGCATGGCTGCGTTGGTGATGGCCATTCTCATCGGACCGCTGGTATGGCTCGTGGGGCCCACGTCGGAAAACGACAGCCTCGGGTGGCTCAAGAGTTTCATCATCGCCGTGGCCTTGGCCCTGGTCATCCGCTGGATTGTGGCCGAACCGTTCCGCATCCCTTCCGGCTCGATGGAAACCACCCTTCACGGTAACCCCCACATCCTCAAAGGCGACCGCGTGTTCGTCAACAAGATGGTGTACGGACTGCGATTTCCGCTCAACGGCTGCCGGATTCCGTTCACCAAGTACCGGCTCGACTATGCCAACCGCCGCGTATGGGAGATCTCCAAACCCGAGCGCTTCGACATCGTCGTTTTCAAGTCGGCCGAGCCCGGCGCCATGCACACGACTCTCGTCAAGCGCGTGATCGGTCTTCCGGGAGAGCGCATTCACATCGCCAATGGCAAAGTGTATGTCAACGGCGAGCCGATCGAGATGCCGCCGGAATTGGACTGGATCGAATACACCTCCCCGAGCTATGTTGGCACGGGTTTCGACTACGGAATCTTGGCGGACGACGAACACGCGCTCGTGCCCGAAGACTGCTATCTCGTGTTGGGCGATAACAGCGCCCGCAGCCGCGACGGACGCGTCTTCGGCTGGCTGCCGAACGAACGTATCCTCGGCCGTGTGTCGTGCATCTGGTGGCCGCCGAATCGCTGGCGCGACTTCACCGGTTTTTCCAAGACCCTGTGGTGGCGGAGCTTGGTCACGTTGCTCGGTACGTTGCTCGTCATGCGCGTGTTCTTCGGCCGATCCTGGCGCTTCCACCATCGCCCCTCCGGCGACAAGCCGAAAACCGACCATGCCTATATAAACCGCTGGGCCTACGGATTGCCCATCCCATTCACGCTGTTGACCCTGTTCCAATGGGGCAGACCCACGCGAGGCGACCTCGTCCTTTACCGTCGCCCGTCCGCACCAAAGGACGAGCCCAATGTGCTCGTGGGGCGCGTGGCCGGGCTGCCGGGAGAGCGCGTGTTTATCGAAAAGGGCAAACTCCAGATCGACGACGCCGTCCTTGACGCACCTGCATGCCTGGCCGAACGTGAATTTCCTACTATGGAAGGCGTCGGCCGCTATGCCCGCTCGAAAGGCAAAGACTTCTCCCTCGTGCCCGAGGAACACTACTTCGTGCTGACGGAGAGCGACTTGCCCGAGGAACACTGGGACAGCCGCACCGTGGGCTGGGTTGCTCGGAAACATCTAATCGGCAGGGCCTCGGTCGTGTGGTGGCCGCCAATGCGCTGGCGTAGGCTCCGCTGACATCCCCTCGCGCCGCACGCGCGGAGAGAGGTCGTTTCGAGCGGTTTCTTCACGGTACCATACTACCCATGGCAACCGGCGCGCCTAACAGGAACACAGCCGGACAGGGAGGATGAGGCATGGAACCCAGACTGATTGCGGACTACGAGTGTGTGTGTGGCGAGGGGCCAATGTGGCACCCCGACGAGAAACGCCTCTACTGGATCGACATCCCTCGTGGGCGCCTGTTCCGCTACGACCCCGCCACCAGTCAGCACGAGATGTGTTTTGAAACCGGCGAAATCGGCGGGTTCACCATCCAGACCGACGGCTCGCTGTTGCTCTTCATGGCACGATGTGCCGTCAAGACTTGGCGCGGCGGCAAGTGGACCACCATCATCGAAGAGGTGCCCGAGGAGTGCGAGACCCGCTTCAACGACGTCATCGCCGATCCCGCCGGACGCGTTTTCTGCGGCACCATGTCGTCGCCCAACCGCTACGGACGCCTCTATCGCCTCGACCGCGACGGCGCACTCACCGAAGTGGCCGGTGACATGGGTACGCCCAACGGACTCGGGTTCACCCCCGACCGCAAGGCCATGTACCACACCGACTCACGCGCCCATTCCATCTACCTCTACGACTATGACGCAGTCAGCGGCGCCATATCCAACCGGCGCGTCTTCATTAAGACCCCCGACGACGAAGGTGTCCCCGACGGAATGACGGTGGACGCCGAGGGCTGCGTGTGGACCGCCAAGTGGAATGGTGGCTGTCTGGTGCGCTACCGCCCCGACGCCACCGAAGAGCGGCGCATTGCCTTCCCCGCCCAAAAAGTTTCCTGCGTGACTTTCGGCGGTGATGATTACACCGATATGTACATCACCACCGCCGGTGGCGGCAACAAGCCCGAAGAAGGCCCCGGCGCCGGTGGGCTGTTTCATATGAACCTCGGTATCCAAGGCGTTCCCGAGTTCCGGTCCCGCATCGGCCTGTGAGCCTCGTCATGGATGACGCCATCACACTCGTTCCGGCAGAGCCCGAGGACGCACTGGCCGCAGCTAAGCTGTGGGTGGACGCCTTCCACGATAAGTTCCTGCATGCCCTCGGCCAGGATCCCGCGCCCGCGCTCGAAGAGTGGCTTCAGTGTTCTCCCGGTACTTTCGCTCACACCACCTTCGCCCGGCGCGGAGATGACGTGCTCGGCTGTATCCAGATCTACACCGCCCAAGAAGGCGCCCAAGACGATGTGCGCGCCATCTGGCGCATCGCCCGGCGCCGGCTCGGCCTGAGGCGCGCGATCAGTTGCATGGCCCGCTTCTGGGTCATGGACTCCTATCGCATTCCCAAGAACGAACTCTACGTCAAGACGCTCAGCGTCGATCCCGCCTGGCGCGGTCATGGCATCGGCGCCCGGCTGCTCGACTACGCAGACGCAGAAGCCCGCGCACGCGGTCTGAGCGTGGTCGGACTCCATGTGATCACCGAGAACGAAGGCGCCATTCGCTTCTACGAACGCCACGGGTACCGCCGTAGCCCCAAGCAAGGCGTGTGGCTTGGCCGCTGGGCGGCCGACTTCGACGGCTGCTACAAAATGACCAAGTGCCTTACACCCGAACGCCGCGCGCCACACCGGAGTTAATCGGCGATTCCGACTTTCCATGCACTTGCTGCTCTGTTCACACCTGTGGTATTTTCGTTACGGGTCCAAGCGGGGTATCGCGCCATGATGCACGAGAGAAAGATGGTGCTCATCGTCGACGACGACGAAGGAACACGCGAGTTTGTGCAGGAGATCATGCGCACGGAGGGCTGGAAAACCACGGCGGCCGTCAACGGGGTGGAAGCGCTCGACCAAGTGGCGGAGGAATGCCCCGACCTGGTGATTCTGGATGTACACATGCCTGAGATGGACGGCTTCGCCGTCTTTCAACACCTGCGCTCCGACCCGCAAACCAGCCAGACCCCGATCATCATGCTTACCGCGGTCAACGACCTCGAACCGGGGGCCGGCTACAACGAGGAAACCATGGCCGAACGCTTCGGCGTGAACGGCCCTGAGGCCTTCGTCGACAAGCCGGTCGATCCAGTGTATCTCTTACAGGCCATCATGGGGGTGGTTGGATAGTGGCTCGCTATGTGTTGATGTTGAGTGGCGGCTCGGACGCCGATCGGTTTGAAGTTCCCCCCAGCGGTCTTGTCCTTGGGCGATCGCCCGAAGTGGACATCGTGCTGACCGGACCGGCCGTGTCGCGGCGTCATGCTCACGTGTGGCTGGAGGGCGACGCGCTGTTCGTCGAAGACCTCGGTAGCCGAAACGGTGTCGAGATCAACGGGGAAATCACGCACTTGGGCCGGTTGGACGCAGGAGATCGTCTTGGCGTAGGCGACACGCTGTTTGAAGTCGTCAAACACCAAGCCATCGCGGCGGGCCGATCGGTGATCGGCTACGATCAAGGCAGCACCCTGTGTCAGCGGATCGTTACTGAAGACACGGCCCGCTTCCCGCTGCTCTACCGGGCCACGCAGTTGTTGGGCACGGTGTTCGACCTTGACGAGTTGTTCACCAAGATCCTGGAACTGATCTTCGACGCGTTGCCCGTTCGGCGTGGGTTCATCTTGACACTGGCGCGCGATTCAAACGAGCCCGAACTGCGCGCTACGCTGTCGCGCGAGCCGGACAAGGCGGCCCCGCCCCTGAGCCGGACGCTGGTGGACCACGTCATTGGCCAGCGCGACGCCATCATGACGTTGGACGCGCAGTATGACCGGCGGTTTCAGACGGCGCAGAGCGTGGTGAGCCACGCGATTCGGGCGGCCATGTGCGCGCCGCTGTGCGGCCGCACCGCCGTGGTGGGCGCCATCTACGTCGACTCGGGCGCGGAGGCGGGCAGCTTCACCGAGCAAGACCTCCAGTTGCTCACCGTCATCGGCCGCGTGGTCGGCGAAGCGGTCGAAAACGCCCAACTCCATCGGGAAATGATCGAGCGTGAACGCCTGGCGGCTTTGGGCGAGGCCATGGCGGGCGTGGGGCACTGTGTCAAGAACATCCTGACGGCCATCCGCGGTGGCGGACATTTCATCGACCGGGGCGTGGCGGAATCGGAGATCGAGTTCGTCGGAAAGGGGTGGCCGATGCTGCGCCGCGCCATGGAACGCATTGACATGCTCGTGATGAACATGCTGTCGTTCGCCCACAACCCCGAACCGCAACGCATCGAAACCGACATCGACGTCCTATGCCGCGAAGTACTCGGCATGGTGCGTACGCGGGCGGACAAGCTGAACATCACGCTGGAGTACGAGCCGTGCGGCGGGGCCACGGCATGGGTGGACGAGCGGCAACTGTACCGCGTGCTGCTCAACCTGCTGACGAACGCCGTCGACGCATGCGAGCGCACCGGCGGCGCCGTGTGGGTGTCGAGCACGTGCGACACCAGCGGTTGCACCATCAAGGTGCGCGACTCCGGACCGGGCGTGCCCCCCGACATCCTGCCCAAGCTGTCGCGAGCCTTCGTCAGCAGCAAGGGATCCAACGGGGTCGGGTTGGGACTGGCGTGCAGCTACAAGATCGTCCGCGCCCATGGCGGCGATATTCTTGTGGAAAGCACGCCCGGCGAGGGAGCTACGTTCTCCGTCGTGCTGCCGAGCGAGACGGGTATCCGCAAACGCCGCTAGGAATCCGGATTGCCGTCTACTGCGCTCCGTTCGATGGCCGGACCGGTAGCAATAACGCACTCGGATGCCGCTTGTCGAGATACAGGGTATTGTGCGCGACGCGCAGGTTGTCATCGGTCGGCAGATCGTCGCCCGAGTTCGGGTTCTTCTCGAAACGGGGATAGTTGCTGCTGGAGATCTGCACGCCGATCCGATGGCCCACGTCGAAAATGAGGCTGATCGACCACAAGTCGATGACGACCTCGCCGCTCTCGCCGGGCGGCAGCGGATCGGCCTTCTCGAACCCGTTGCGGAACTTGAGCCGTTGGATGCTGTCGAGCATGAGAATCTCGCGGCCATCGGGATAGACGTCAACGAGCTTCGCGGTGAAATCCGTGTCGGGGGCGTCGGAAGAGACAAACAGGCGAACCTTGACGCGCCCGGTGATTTCGACCGGCGCATCGAGAGGCGCTGTAGCGAACTTCAGTACATCGTCACGGCCGCTGACCTTGCGCTGATCGAAGGGTCCGGCCGGAATGAGCAGATTCTGGCCGCCGTGGGTGGGGCAGGGGTCGGCGGGATCGTAAGTGTAGGCCAACGCGGCGGCGTTTTCGTCCGGCTCCGCCGTGTTCAGCGTGCCGTCAGCATGCAGGTAGTAGGCCGTTTCGTCCGTTGGGAACGGCGGCCAGTCGTCCGCGGTCCGCCACTCGTTACCCAGGCCATCCGGCCGGGTTACGTCACCCACGGTGTAGTAATTGACCGGCGCCTCCGCCGCGATGCCATTGTCCGCCCCGAGAAGCCAATGGGCATACATGCGCCTTTCGTATTTGCCAAAGTCGAAAATGAAGTTGTCTGGCAACACAAGGTCGCCGACTTCCTTCACGGGGCCGTGTACCCAAGGCCCGATGATCAGCTTCTGGTTGCCCTTGGCGCCCTCGCCGCCGTGATACTGGCGGCTGGTGAAGTTGTCGAGCGTCCCTTGGCCGAAGATGTCCCACCACCCGCCGATGTGCAAGGCGGGTGCGGTCACCTCGCCGGCGCGTGCGGCGAGGTTGTAATCGCGCCAGAACGCGTCGCGCGTCGGATGCGACTGCCAGACCTCGACAATGTAGCCGTTCTTCTGACCCTTCGTCCATCCCTCGCAGAGCGCCTTGCGCCACACCCCGCCCTGATACGCGAGCTGGCTGTAGAAGTCCGATGCGGCGACGCCGATCGACTGCACGGCGATCTTCTTCGAGGCCCCAGCCTCGAGAACCTGCGTGATGCCCAAGGCCGACATGCCCCAGGTACCCACCTTGCCGTTGCACCATGGCTGTGCCACAACCCAGTCGATTAGGTCGGCGCCGTCCTGGTTCTTGCCCCAGCCATCGTCGGCGAACACCCAGTCTTTGCCTTGACTGCCACCCCGGCCGCGCGTGTCTTGAACTACGAACGCCAACCCCTGTTTTTCCAGGCCCTTGGCTAGCATCGGGCCGGCTCCCCGGCCGTACACCGACCGCGCCACCACAACGGGGAACGGACCATCGCCCTCGGGCAAGAAGTAGTCGGTGGCCAGTTCCGTACCGTCGCGCGTCGGCACCATGACCAACTCGGCTGACGCGGCGAAGGTGAGCAGGCTTAGCAAAAGCAGGGCGATCGTACAACGGGCAAATCGTGTGTTCATAGAGGCCTCCGTATCGGTCCTAGCGCTCGCGGCGCGGGTTCGTGCTGAGTGGCGCCACTCTAGCCGAAGGTCTTGCCCGAATCAAACGGGAGGCCAGCCACGACCTGGCCCACAGTTGGACTTCGCTCTTTCTGCGCCGCCTCTATGCGGCGCAATCAAGCCTACACAAAGAAAAGCGCAGAGGAATCGCCTCCTGTGCGAAGTACTTCCCACGTCGTTGTCCCCTACCGTGAATCGCGTTGGTTGGCGAAGGAATCCCGCCTTAGAACAGGCGGAAAACACGGTAGGAAGGAGCCGGAATCCATGGAGAAGAGAAGCCGCGCGAGCCGGTTTGCGTTGGTGTTCAGTCCGGAGTTTTTCAACGGGGTGGCCATTCAGCGCGGGCCATGGTACGAGACGGCCGAGGAGGTGGCGGACGGTCTGGCGTGGGGAAAACGGAAGGAACGGCTGCTACGGTGGGTGCGCGTGCAAATGACGGAACGGCTCACTCAACGCGAGCGAGAGTGCATCGAATTGTATTACTTCCGCGGCTTGAGCTGCCGCCAGATGGGGGTAGTCACCGGCACGCATGCCTCGTCGGCCCACCGTGCCCTCCAACGCGGGATACGCAAACTGCGGGCCGCGGTAGTAGAATCAGGTCAGCAGTTGGACGACCGTGCCGACGACGAGTTGACTGAGTGCCCAACACAGGAACCCGGTCACTAGCCTGAACACGAGGTAGTAGAGCAAACCGGCGCCAGGGAGGTCGTAGATCATGTAGACCAGTATCAGGCCGATGAGATGACCGCCAATGGGTACGGGGCTGACGGCGGTGACGAGCACGGCCACGGGACAGATCACCAGCAGGTCGGCCCACAAGCGGTTGTTGGCCAGTTGGTCGATGGCGCGAAGCATGAGATAGATGGTCAGCTCCGTGGCCGCGAGCCTCAGGCTCCACTCGACGATCCAGCCGATCGTGGACGCATAGCCGGGCAGATTCTCGGCCGCGCCGGCCCCGGACCGCGCAGCCTTCTCACTCTCAGGCCAGAAGTAGACGACGGCGAGTACGACCGCGCCGGCGATTCCGAGAATCATCATCTCGAATCGCCGCCTGCGGCGATCCTCATCCGTCAGGATCTTCTTGCTTTGTTCCTCCACGCCCTGCAATCCCCAAGACGGCGCACGCAACGCCTTCGCCGTTTCGGAAAGCTCCTTCGGCTGGGGCGGCTCCGTCGGCCTCACGCCCTTGTCGAGCTGTTTCACCGAGCGCGCGCAGATATCGCAGACGGTCTTCCCGGCCACGTCCACGCGGTCCCAATCGCCCCGGAATGTCCGCCCGCAGGAGGGACACGTAGTCGCATCAGCCGGAGGCGCCGGAGATGAAGGCATCGACGCGGCAGTGGCAGGTGGGGCCGACGGCGTTGGTGGGGGCGGGGACGGAGAAGCCGCTTGAGACGGCGACGGTGGCGGCGCGAGTTCTTCCTCGTCGTTGGCGAAGAGGCCAACGTCCCGCTCGGCCTGCGTCAAAGGCCGCGTGTTCGCCTCGGTGCACTCGATGGACGCGCTGCATCCCGCGCACACGAACGTGGCCCCCACGGCGGCCGCCGGCACGCGCAACGTTCGTCCGCACGTACACACGAGCATGCGTTCTTCCGTCATTCCTTCGTAATCCCCCGTCCGCAGAGCGGCACGATCCGCTCGGCTTCCGTAACGCCATAGTTGAACACCGTGAAACCGCCGGTTCCGCGCCGCCGCGTGATCTTGATCTGTTCGATGAGGTTGGCAACGTCGGTCGGGTCGGCCCATGTGCTCAGTCCGATGCCCGGATAGCACGGCACGTTCCCCGCCCAGCCCTGTTGCTGGCCAATCATGTTGTCAAACTGGACGTTGTGGGGCGTGTAATCCATCGGGCACACGAAATCGAGATACCCCTTCTCGCACCACAGCTTCCAGTCTTGTCCCACCGAGTCCCGGTCCGAGGGCCAGTTGCGGAACACGGCGGCCGAGATCTTGACACCCGGCGCGCGTTTGCGCACCTGTTGGCTCACGCCCGCGACCACCTTCGTGATCTGATCGCGCCGGAAATCCAACCAGCGTTGCTTCAACGCCGTGTTCGTTCGCACGTCTGACGGCCAGTTGGCCACCTTGACACCGATGCGCTTCTCGAAGCGCTTGCGGCAGCCCCGGCAGAAACAGGCGTTTGAATGTGGGTAGCGGATGTAGTCGAAATGTATACCGTCGACGTCGTATTTCGTGGCTACCTCGACCATGGCATCGATCTCGAGTTGCTGGTTGGCCGGGTGCGAAGGACACAGCCATGGTTCCTTCGAGGTGCCGTCGAACATCACCTGAATCCGGCCCGCCTTGCGCATGCGGTCGACGAACGCCTTGTCGGCCTTGCCGCCGGTATTCCAGTTGACCTTCCACACGTGGCATTCGACGCCGTACTTCTTGCACGCCGCCAGACACGCGGCGATCTGGTCGCCCTGCTCCCCCACCTCGGGCGCCACCGGCAGCACGCGGCTGTCGTAGTAGGCGGTGCCGCCCCAAAGCATGTTGGGCAACACCGCCGTGAATCCGTTGTCGGCAAGGCGCTTGATGGCTTCGTCCCAAGTCATCCCGGTGACGCCGAAGGCGTTGTGGCACCAGAAAGCGCGAAACTCGCCGGGCTGGGACTGCTGGACGTCACAAAACGCCGCTACCGCGGCATCGCGCGCGCGACCCGATTCCGCCACGGCCTCGGGGTATTGGCCCGCCTCTGCCAGCGTGGCCGCCTTCTTGCGTAGCGCCGCCGCACTCTTCAGCGACGCAGGCGCAACACCCGCTGCTTGCGCCTCTCGTTGGATACCCGCCAAGGCTTCGTCGAGCGTGGCATACGGCCCTACGGCGCCGCCTTCGGTCATGCTGCGCTTTGCGGCCAGTTCCCAGTACTCCGGCAGAAAGTGGCCCACCATGGCCAACAGCAACATCCGCTTGTAAACGGGGTCATCGTCGAGCAGAACGTGGGTCATGTGGACGCAGTTGGCCGATACCAGCACAGCGGCGTGTCCAGTCGACTTGCCGTCCGCGTCGTACCAAGTTGCCGCCACCCGGCTGCGTCCCTGCACCGGCAGGACCTCGCCAATGTTCCATGAGCGTTGCGTCACCGAGGCTGGAAAGCCCGAAAGAACTTGGCCTTCAGGACGAATCGACGTGAAGTAGCCCTCGTAGGCCGGTTTGATGTGACGGCCCTTCTTGAAACCGGCAGCGCTCTGGAGAGACTCGGGCAGGATGTAGAATGAGACCAGATTGCCGCCTCTGGCGAGATAGGCCGACAGCGTGGCCGTAGTCTTCGTGCTCAAGTCCGGACAGTAGGGCAGGACTAACGTCTTGATGCCGCGCAGGTGGCGCACACTAAGGTCGAGATCGCTCAGGATGACGTAGGGCAGGCCGAGGTCGTCGAGGAGACGCGACGTGTATGCGGCGTACTTCTCAATCAGGCGCATCTCGGAGTGTTTGCCGGCGACGCTCGATTCTTGGCGCAGCACGGCCAGCGGCGCGGCCGTGTCCCACACGCCAAAATCGGCGATGTAGCAATCGGCATCGGCGTCGCCCCCGCGCCACGCGGAGATGCGCACCGAGTCGATGCCCGCCCAGCCCGACGGTCTGTCCTCGATCCACGTGTCGGCCTTGTCGATGTAGACGGTCGTCCATGCGTCGACCGTGTCGGTCGAGAACGAAGCGCAATACCACCCCCCGCCGCTGTGTAGATACAACTGAAAACGCGACACCGCGCTCGCGTCGGCGCAGAAGAAACGGAACCGCAGCCCCCGGCTGGTGGCCAGGTTCAGCGGAATCTTCCAGTCCCACGACGCGCGCGGCATATCGTTGCCCGCGAGGTTGCAGTGGAGATACAGCGCTTGGCGGGAGCCGGCCTGCACCAGCGACACCGGCGCCGTCTCGCCCTGCGGCGCCCACGCCGCACGCGCGGCGGTGTTGCCGTTGTATTCGAACGAAGACAGAACCGGGTATCCCGCCGAGGCCGGGAGAGGCGGCGGGCCGTCTGCCATCGCGCTGGCCCCGGCGAGGAGCATGAGCAGGCTCAGGACAAGCCGGGATTGGGGAAGGCGGGGACTGTTAGCAATTCCGTTCGCTCTCGTACTGCATGCTTCCATTGGGTTCCCCTTTGTCCTGGTTGGGAGGTGGTTCCGCTTCGCGCCACCCGCCCTACAAGCCCGTCATCGTTGTTCGACATTCTATAGAGACACCCTGGAGCCTGTCCATAGGCTGTACTCCCCCGGCGGTGGGACTATTCGGTGGCCCCCTGCTCCCCGTCATTCCCAAGTTGTACTTGGATTACCCCGCCAAAAGGCTTGAAACTTGCGCACAACTTGTCATTTCGACCGAAGGGAGAAATCTCTGTCGCAGA
>JAACEL010000391.1 GCA_011682535.1 Nitrospiraceae bacterium
ACATGGGGATGATACTCCAGGGTACGGGTCCAGGTGTGCAGGACGGCCAGGATGCCGATCTTCCCACCCACGTAGCGGGGATCGGCGGCAAGCTTCATAAGCGCCTTGGCGGCCGCCTTCATCAAGACCCCGTAGAGCCGTCCGGGGTGAGCACGGATGATACGGCGCAGCTCCTGGGGAACGGTGAAGACCACGTGGAAGTAAGGCACCGGCAAGAGTTCGTCATGCCGGGCGGCGAGCCAGTCTTCCATGTCGTGCCCCTGGCACTTTGGGCAGTGGCGGTTGCGGCAGGAGTGATAGGAAAAGTGCTGATGTCCGCAGCCGTCGCAGACATAGACATGGCCGCCGAGGGCTTCCGTCCGGCAATTGACGAGGTCCCGGATGGCGCGGCGGTGGCTCTGCGGCACGGCCTCGCCGAACCGGTCCAGATAGGCACCGCCGTAGCGGCGCAGAATGTCTGCCACCTCAAGCACCGGTCAGCTGTCTGCGGGCTACAGATCAGCCATCAGGTTGTTGATCGTCTTATGCACCTGTTCCATCGTGGCGGCGGTCAGGTGCACATAGACCATGGTGCTCTTGAGGGCCCGGTGGCCGAGGAGGGCCTGAATCGTACGGAGGCTTTCACGAGCTTCGAGCAAGTGGGTGGCGTACGAGTGGCGGAACGTATGACAAGTGGCCGGCTTCTTGATCCCACTCTCGTGCAGGGCGGCCTTCAAGCAGGTGGCCACGGCCTTGGTACGAATCGGGTTGAGGGTACCCTGTGCCGGGAAGAGCCAGCTATTTGCCGGACGATGCTCGACCCAGTAAGCACGCAGGAGCTCGAGTGTCCGCCGCGGAAGCGGCACCGTTCGATCCTTGTCGCCCTTGCCCTGGCGCACGCACACGACCATGCGTTGGCTGTCGATGTCGGATGGTTTCAGACGTGTGGCTTCCGATATGCGGAGTCCGCAGCTGTACATCATCACGCAGCTCATGCGGGCCTGGGGCCTTCGGATCAGCGAGAGTAGGTGGCGTGCTTCCTCGCGGCTGAGAACCACCGGGAGTCGATTCGGCTTCTTCACTCGTGCCAAGCTGAGCACCGGCCAGTTCCTCTGAAGGGTCATGCGGTAGAGGAACTTGATGGCGAACAGATGGACACGCACCGTGCTCTTGGCGAGCTTCCTGGTCTCGGTCAGGTGCAGGATGAAATCGCGTACCTGGTCCTCGGTGAGCTGATCGGGCGATCTGCTATAATGAGTTGCGAGGTGTTTGACGGCCTCGACGTAGACCTGCTGGGTGCCCTCGGCGAGTCCGCGTAGGCGCATGTCTTCGATCAGGCGCTGTCTGAGTTCGGTCATGGTATGCCTCCTGAACGTGATACGAATCGCCCCCCAACGGGGAGCGCACGTCACGAGGCTACCGGGCCGGACACCCAGCCACCGATTACGCCGATCATATACTGCCCTTCCGGGCTAGCGGGGGCCGTAGCCTCAGAACGAGGCTCACCAGGCCTGGAATGACACGCGGGCGCGGCACCGGTGTGCCCAACTACCGCGCAGCGGTTTAGTCCAACGGGCGGATATCCTGGAGGCTTTCATCGTCGTTCCACCTAACTTGAGAGTGCCGGGTTGTGAAGGCTGCGGGTCAGGCCGCGAGGTTGATTCCTTCGGATCTGGATAGATCGAGCCGGCCGCGCAGGAATTTCACGAAGATTGAGGTTTTGGCGGCACTTGCGATAAATTCTGGGAGTGCATGTCGCATCGCGATGGCGGCGACCTGTTCGGAGGGGGCCAGGCCAGGGCGAATCGTCCGGATCCAGGAGCCGAAAGACCGCCATACCGACATTGACATCGTGGCCGAGAGGATCTGAAGTAATCCTTGGGCGATGAGTCCCAGTTGGATGTGGCGATGATAGGCTGCGATCTTTCTGCGGACGGCATGGCGATACTCATCTGATTCTCGATGGAGGTGTTGGTTACCGCTAACGCGCCTGAGCGGCTTCATGGCGGCCATCCAGAAGTGATAGGCATACGCGCCGATGACATGGAGCGCCTGCTTGAAGGACACTTCGATCTTGAAACGCAGCCCGTAGATTCGGATGATGTCCACCGGCGTCAGATTCAGGTCCGTACTCATCAGTAGGATCGTACCTCGACGCGGATGGTCCACGGCCACGAAGCGGACCAGGATGCCGACCGGGCGCCACAAGAGGTCGGCCGTCCTGAACCGGATGGTCACATCCTTCTCGCCATAGACGGGGCTGGTCGCCTGCTGGAGCCGGTCCCTGTTTTTCAGCAGCGCTGCGACCTTGATCTTCTTCCCGTATTTCCTTGGTCTACCTCTCTTCCTTGGCCTGCCCGGCGGCGGCGGCGTGGCCGGGTAATAGGCCACGCTGTTGCGTTTGACGCGTGTTACCAAGTGGTTTCCCTGGGCCAGCAGCCCGCGAACGATCTTGCCGGAGGCATAATAGGCGTCGGCCACGAAGTAAAAGGACTCCGGTATACCCAACGCGTCGATCAGCAGGATCATCTTGTCGAGCAGGGTTCGCTTGTCGCGGTTGGAGAATACGACGCCTTCGTGGATGCGACACGCCAAGGGTATAGCGAATACGCTTGACAAAGCCTGTGCCAGGATGGCGATGGCCTGGCAGGAGTGGCCGAAGATGTACTCCGGCTTGGTGTTCGATTCAGACTGTTGATGGAGCTTCTTCACGCCGGGCATCTTCCGTCCGGCCTTGGCGACCTTGAGCCCGTCGCCGATGAGTACGGGCCGGCCGTTCACGCGCAGGATGCCGGGGTGGACCCGGAATATCAGATCGCACCATAGGCGGGTGAGCTTGTTCAGGTCCAGGGCCGGGCTGTGAAAGAAGTCCAGGAGACGGTCATAGCAGGCCGGCACCAGGCCCAGGGCGCGCACGATGCTCGTGACCCCCATCAGATCCTTGCGGGTCGTCATTCCCGCCAGGCAGAGGGCCATCCACAGGAACGTTCGGGTTCGGGCGCAGGCGGAGCGCAACTCGTACACGAGTTCCCACCATTGTTTCCAGAGCATGAGCAGCCTCCTTGCCGGTCGGCGGCTTTTTCATTCCTTGGGGTTGACAACCTCGGCCCGATAGTATAGCATATATATGCTATACGTCAACAACAAGAAAGGAGACCCGATGAGCGCGAAACGGATTCAACAGATCGAGCGGAGGATTGCTCGCATCAAGGAAGAGCTGCAGACGATGGGGCCCATGCGTCCGGGCTCACTGACACGCCAGTATAAAGACCCCGAAAACAGCGCCGGGGCCTACTGGCAAATCAGCTACACTCGTCAGATGAAGAGCCGAACGGAGTACGTTCGCAAGGAATGGGTCACGGAGGTTCGCAAACAGATCGCGACGCACAAGCGGTTCAAACGCCTGATCGATCAATGGGTCCACCTGGGAATCGAGCACTCACAACTGACCATGCAGATTGCGAAAACGAAGAGCACGAAGTAGGCTGGAACTCGGTACTCTCAAGGTAGACGGGCAGATGTCTGAATTGCATCGCAAGAGCGTCGAGCCGATGGCCTTGCGGGCCGGCGTGCCGCCGCGGTCGCTGCAGGCCTTCCTGGGCCTGTTGGAATGGGACGAGGATCGTGTGGTGGATCGGCTGCAACAGCATGTGGCTCGGGAGCATGCCCACCCGTGGGTCATCGGGGTGGTCGACGAGACGGGTTGTGGCAAGGACGGGCGTCACACCGCGTGCGTTCAGCGTCAATGGTGCGGCTCGCTGGGCAAGGTGGACAATTGCGTGGTGAGTGTGCACACGGGCTACGCCCTGGGCGACTTCCACTGCGTTCTGGACAGCGATCTGTTCGTTCCCCAGAAGTGGGCCGACGATGAGGCCCGGCGCCGGGAAGTGGGCATGCCCGACGACGTGACCCACCGTTCCAAGCCCCACATCGCCTTGGAGCAGATCAAGCGTGCCTTGGGCAACGGGATTCGCGTAAGCGCTTGGACCTTCGATGAACTCTATGGGGCCAGTTACGACTTTCTCGACGGACTGGATCGACTCGGCCAGACCTATGTGGCGGAAGTTCCCCGCACGTTCTGCGGCTGGGCCAAGGAGCCCGCGATTCTGGTTCGCCCCACGCCGCGGGAGATGCGTCGAAAGGGCAAGAAACGCCGTTTTCCCCGGCTTGCGGCCACAGCGCCGACGGTGAGCCAGGTGCAGAACCTACTGAATCACTCCCCGGCGTTTGCGGCTCAGGTCTGGACACCGGTGCATATCAAGAACGGCGAGAAAGGGGCAATGGTCCGCGAGGTCAAGGCGGTCCGCTTCTTCATGCGGCGCGACGGATTGCCGACCCGCCCCCACTGGCTGATGGTCACGCGGGTTCCGCACCGCGGCGAGCTGAAGTTCTTCGTCTCCAACGCCTCGCCCGGTGTTCCCTTGGAATGGCTGTTGTATGTGGCCTATTCACGCTGGCCCATCGAACAGTGCTTCCGGGAGGAGAAAGACGAACTGGGCTTCGACCACTTCGAGGTCCGGGGTTGGCGTTCCGTCCATCGGCACATGTATCTGTCCCAGGTGAGTCATCTGTTCGTGAACAAGATGCGCCGGCAACTGGTGGCCGAGGAGTCTGCTGGGCGCCGTCTCGCTCCGGTCGGTGCGGATGATTTTTTTCCCTGGAACCGAGGAACCGCCGTCGTATCCGCCCGAGAGCCTGACCGTCGATCAGGTCCGTTACGCGCTGTCGCAGTGGTTCCTGAGCCTCCGCTTTGGCCGACGCGTCCGTGGCCTCATTCTCGAAGACGCCGCCGCGCGGATCGCCTATCACCGCCGGCACAACACCGAAGCCAAGATCTGCCACACACGAACCATGCGAAAAACACTGGGGAACTCAGGCATCAACCTCGACCGAATCAGGTCGTGCTTGGAGAGTAACTTTGCGCTGTACTGTTAGGGTTAACTAGGCCTGAAACAAGCGTACCATAGTGGCCTTTTGGCGGCTTGAGCTGGCGACGC
>JAACEL010000392.1 GCA_011682535.1 Nitrospiraceae bacterium
CCCTGACTTTTGGCGGGGTAATCCACTTGGGAACGAGGTTGGTGGGAGGGCTCAGCTTGGAACTGGGCTCAGCGCGGATACGGTTCCCTGGGAAGCGGACGTCAAACCGGGGATGAGTCTGGTCCCTCCCCCCGGAAACACGGCGAACGACTCGGGTATAATGATGGCAATCAGCCGCCCGGTTGCACGAACCAAGGAGAATCGCACCCATGTCCGCTTTGCCCACCGTGCCGCTAGGCGGCGAACCGGTGACGCGCCTGATCGTCGGAGGGAACCCGTTTCGCGGCAACTCGCATCGCGGCGAAACCATGAGCCGCGACATGGAATCCTACTTCACCGTCGAGCGCATCAAGCAGACGCTGTTCGCCTGCGAGCGCGCGGGCATCAACACCGTCCAGGCGCGCGGCGACGCCATGATACTGGCCTGTATCCGCGAGTATTGGGCCGAGGGCGGCACGATGCGTTTCATCGTGCAGACGGCGTCGGAACTGCGCGACCTCCACGGGCACGTGCGCCACCTGGCCCGCTTCGGCGCACTCGCGGTCTACGTCCATGGCACCTTCACCGACCGCCGCTACCTCCAGGGCGATCTCAGCGAAGTGGTTGACCTGGCGAAGACTATTCGCGATGCGGGCGTCGCCGTAGGAATCGGCACGCACATCCCGGAGGTTATCCAGCAAGTGGAGGAACAGGCCTGGGACGTCGATTTCTATATGGCGTGTCTCTACAACATCAACCGGGAGTGCCGCGAGAGCGCATTGGTGGGTGGGCAGGAAGTCGACGAAGACCATCTCTTCGACCACGACGATCGGTTCAAGATGTTGGACACGATCCGCCAGACGCCCAAGACGTGTCTCGCGTTCAAGCTGTTGGGCGCCGGACGTCTGTGCGAATCACCGGCTCAGGTGCGCAAAGCCTTCGCCACCGCCTATGGCGGCATCAAGCCCAAAGACGCATGCGTCGTGGGCATGTTCCCGAAGTACGGCGATCAGATCGGCGAGAATGTGCAGCATGTGCGCGAAGTTCTGGCCGGGGATTCTCCCGCCCTCAACTCGACGAAGCCCGGGACGTGAGCGCAACCTTCACCACCAAGGCGCCGGAGGTTCCCTGCTTGGCGATCGCGTACCAGACCACACGCCAGGGCGCCAGCAAACAGCGCCCTCCGTCAGGCAGGTGGGCGGCGCGCGCAAAACCCCGAACGCCGGGTGGCGTATTGTGGCGCGCCCGAACTACCCGGGCAAGTGGCGATTACGGCAACACAAGGTTGCTCAGCCACGCTGACACCATATGGGTGAGCGTCGTGTCTGGTCCAACAGCGCGGCTGAGCTTGCCCCGCGCGCCACGGCGGAGTTAACCGGTGATGCGGGAAAAGTAATTGCTTGACAAAAGCGCCATCAATGGCGCATAATGTCACTAGAGCAACAGGAAGGCCGTGTCCGCTAGCGTCGCCATGGGCGCGTAATCGTCATGCATGAAAAGTGTTGTCATTGACTTAACGGTTTCGTGTATAATGTGGGCTGTAAGTGCGATGAGAATGCTGAGTAGGGTGGCGTTTGCCGCGCGTGGGAGAGACCAGGAAGGAGATAAAGAGAATAATGGATTATGATTGCGGCGATTTCGGAGATATTTGGGGATTGCTGTTGAGCGGTGACATCGTGGCTCTGTGGACAGTGTTGTTCTGCAATATCCTGAACTGGCTGCAAGGCCTGATTTCGGGCGCAGTGGAAGACTAGTCGTTTCGCTTCACAAGCGTTTGGTTTGGAACAAAGCGGAAGTATTTAGAACACAAGGAGAAATCTGAATGAACCCCACGATTCTTGATCTGTTTGGTATCGACATCTTTGCGGACATCCAGCAGTGGTTCTGCGACCTGCTGGACCAGATCCTTGGCTGGATCCGAGAAGCGCTCGGAGGCAAGGAATAGTGTTGCCGTCGGAGGCAGGGGCCGCGTGCCCGCAAGCCTCTGACAGCCATTCTTGAAGACGCAGCGTGAATCTCGGTGTCCTGAGCGTTTTTCGGCGCCGGCCTCGGCGAAGCGATCATGGATTTCTTTCGCCAGGCGCTGAAATGGCTCGGCGGTATGCTCGCGGCCTTTCTAGGCGTTGGGCGTAGCGAGTAAACGAGGACACGACTGCCGGTTATTTGCGTCGTTATACTGGGTTTCGGCCCGGTATGGCGGCGCTTTTTTTGCCACGGCCCACTCGCCAACCGGCGGGAACTACTCGGGGCTCGCGGCGAGATACGCTTTGAGGGCGTCGCGCCAATGGGGCATCACGTCAAGCCCCTGTGCCTGAAGGTGGGCGTTCTCGAGCACGGAGTAGCCGGGGCGCTTGACGGGTGAGGGAAAGTCGTCACTCGTAGCTTCGAGCAGGGCGGTCTCGGTACCGGTTTCCTCGAAGATGGCCCGGGCGAATTCGTACCATGAACAGGCGCCGTTGCAGGTGGCGTGGTAGAGGCCGGGCTCGGCCTGCTCGGCGATGACGCGGATCTGCTGGGCCAACGCGACGGTGTAGGTCGGCGTGAGGATTTCGTCTGTCACGACTTTGACCTCCGGGCGCGTCTGCGCGAGATGCAGCATCATGCGCACGAAGTTACGGCCGCCCTTGGCGCGGCACGGCGCGGCGCCGTAAAGACCCGAACTGCGCACGATGACGTGATTGTCGCATTCGGCCCCAATGAGATGCTCGCCGGCGAGTTTGCTCGCGGCGTAAACGTTGAGCGGCGCCGGCAGATCGGCTTCCGTATAAGGCCTCGTGCCACCGCGGCCGAACACATAGTCGGTGCTGATGTGGATCAAACGCGCCTCGCAGGCCTGACACGCGGCAGCCAAGTGCCGAACGGCCGTCGCGTTGACCGCAAAGGCGACCTCGGGCTGCTCTTCACACTGGGGCACATTGTGCGCGGCCGCGGTGTTGATTACCAGATCCGGCCGCAATTCCTGCGCGAGCAGCCGCGTGACGGCCTCGGCGTCGGTGAGGTCGAGGCGTAGGTCGGCGTCTTCAAGGTCGGCGGTGGTGAGTTCGGTGTCGGAGAAGGCATCGGCAACGTCGACGCCCAATTGGCCGGCGGCTCCGATCAACAGTGTTTTCATGCGGACGCGGCCTCTCAAATCAGGCTTGCTCGTGAATCCGTTTGAAGGTCTTGATGTTGTAGAAGACATCGCTGGAGAAATCACCGTAGTCGTCAATGTGGTCGTGCAGGCTCTTGACCATGTCGGGGACGGAGTACTTGGGACGAAACCCCAAGTGAGTGCGCGCCTTCTCGCAAGTGACCTTGTAGTTGCGGAAGTCCTGCACGTCCTTGACCGTGATCCCGATCTTGCGCCCGGTCAGTTCCTCGACCTCTTCCTTGACCATGTCGCCGATCGCGCCCACGGTGAAGTTGTCGTAAGCCACGTTGAAAACGCCGCTCATGTTGTAGTCGGCCTGCACGGCCCGCAGAAACGCCGAGGACGTGTCGCGCACGTCGATGATGGGACGCCAGATGGCGGGGTTGTTGACGGTGATGCTGCCTTCCTGACACGCAAACTTGAACATCGTGTTGACGATGAGGTCGAGCCGCGTGCGCGGACTGTACCCGCAGACGGTTCCCTGACGCAAAGCGATGGCGGAGAATTTGTCGTCCTGCAACTGGAGCACACCGCGCTCGCCCTGCAGCTTGCTGATCCCATACGGATACCCGCACGTAACAGGACAGCCCTCGTCGTACAACTCGTTGACGGTGTAGCCGTAGACGGAGCAGGAGGAAGCGTAAACAAACCGGCGCACACCGGCGTTTTTGGCGATAAACGCCAGATACGACGGCAGGGCGCCGTTTTCGACGAAGTTCTTGGCTGGGCTGAACTCAGCCATGGGGTCGTTCGACAGCCCCGCGAGAAAAATCACCTGTTCGTAACCAGCGAGGTCGTGCTCGTGCAGTTCAAACAGGTTCTGTTGGATGACATTGGTGCCTTCAGGCAGGTTGTTCCCGAACCAGAGCAGGTCGACCACGTCGACCTCATAGCCATGCTCCTGGAGCAACGGCACCAGAACCGAACCGATGAAACCCGCGCCACCCGCAACCAAGATTCTCATATGTTCTCCATCGTTCCTTCGCGCTGTTGTCGCCGCCGCGTGGCGTGCCTTGGATGCTCCGCAAGGGCTATGCGTCTGTCTCCTCCGCGTATCAGCGCCGCCATTATGCGTCCCTCCTGGGCCATTTGCAAGCGGAAGCGGGATTCCGCCAGTGCCGCAAAATCAGGCATTGCAGTTTCGGTGATTTGCGGTGGGTGCGATTTGGAAGAGTAGGCAGAGGCAATTGTAGCGTAATTGAAATGGGCAGGAACTACATGGGGGTGGGCAGCAAGGGCCATTCCTACCGCGAATGAATGGCACACTTCTCGGGAGCATAGATCAGGCGACTTTGTGCTATACTGCCCTATCCAAAGGCAGCGAACTCATGCAGTGAGCACGCGGTCTATGATCTGCATCTATGCGCTCGCGGCAACTACCAGTGGCATCGCGTCCTGCTTCGTCTTGAAAGGCGAGTTCGTCCACTACGATGAAGTAAAGGCGCATCTGGACGCTGTACACCGAGACGGCGGCGACATCAGGGTTCTCAAAGGAAAGGAAAGGATGACCGCGCCGAGTACGTTGCGAATGACCTTGTGCACAAGTGCATACCTGTTCGCCTACACGAGCGCACCTCACCGAAGATCCGATTCTATGTTTGTGACGACGAATACCTCTACTTCGTATCACTGCCAAACAGAGTCTTCTGGGGCTTCACTGGAAACAACCCTGATGTACGTGTTGCCATTATGAGGGTTTTCGAGGAGACATGGGCATTATCACTCGCACCCGGTACCGTCGCCTAACGACAGCATGTAGACGGACGGCCGCTTCGCGGCCGCCGCTGATGCTGAGCCGTTGGACAAGATGTGCCAATCAAGAAGTCTTAGGGCTCGCGCAAGAATAACTCCACCGTTTCCGCGCT
>JAACEL010000073.1 GCA_011682535.1 Nitrospiraceae bacterium
CCTGGACTTTCAAACTGATTTCGATGCCGGCAACTACCAGTCTTATCTGTTCTTCGCCCTTGACCTGGAAAAAAACCATTACACGCGCACCAATTTACCCGCAATGCACGTAAGCAGCCCACGGTTCCCAATTTCTTGTTCTTCTCCGATTATCGGACCCTCGACCTCAGCAATGCCTATGGCGACAAAAAGAAAAGGAAGGAGAAGGTGCCGAAACTCGCGGAGATGAAAGACCTGCAGGACCTGTTGCGGGAAGTTTTTGCCTACACCGGGAAAGTCCATCCCTTCAATGAAGATGAAGCCGCTAGGGCCATCCTTGCTTTCAGCACCGTTTAAATCGTATAATTCATAAATTCTTCTTTAAGTATTTGGGGTTCCCGGAAAAAATACCATTCTCTCACTGTTTGCATTACGACTGCTTTTTTTAAGTTCGTGAGGCTCTATGGACAGGACAGAGCGGTTTTACAAGATAGAAAGGCTGCTCAAGACAAGGCGTGCTGTTTCGTACGGTACGTTTCTGGAGGAACTCGGAGTTTCACTGTCCACATTCAAGAGGGATATCCAGTATATGCGGGATCGCCTCAACGCTCCCATCGTCTGGGATCGAGGTTCCAAAGGCTATCGGTTTACTGATCCCTTCGATGGCCCCGTGTACGAATTGCCGGGAATGTGGTTTTCCTCCTCCGAGCTTTACGCCCTCCTGGCGGCCCACAAGTGCCTCTCCGAAATAGATCCGGGGATCCTTTCTTCCCACGTTGCCCCTATCCAGTCACGTATTGCCGGACTCCTGGAAAATTCCGGTCACCCTCCCTCTGAGATCATGCGGCGGGTTCGGCTCCTTCCCATGACCAGGCGAACCGTCGAGCCGAGGTTTTTCACGCAGATCGCCGGGGCGCTGTTCGGTAGATGGAGGATCGAGATCGAGGCATACAGCCGCGTGCGGGATGAGTTGAATACACGCACCGTCTCACCCCAGCGCCTCGTCCATTACAGAGATAATTGGTACCTCGATGCCTGGTGCCACTGGCGGGGGGCCCTCAGGAGCTTTTCCGTCGATGCCGTCCGGCGCGTTTCTCCCATCGACAGCCACGCCCTGGAGATTATGGACGCCGACCTCGACGCCCACTTCGCCGCCTCCTATGGGATCTTCGCCGGTAAAGTCAAGGAACGGGCGGTGCTCCACTTCTCGCCCATGCGGGCCCGTTGGGTCGAGTATGAGCAGTGGCATCCGGAGCAGGTCTGCGAGCATCTTGATAACGGCGGGTGCCGGCTCATCATCCCGTATTCCGACGCGCGGGAGATCCTCATGGATATCCTTCGGCATGGCGCCGGGGTGGTGGTGGAGGCGCCGAATTCCCTGCGGGAACTGGTGGCTACGGAAATCGAGAGGATGGCGGCGAATTACGGTCCGTCATCTTTTTGATTGTAAGGCTCACCTCATGAGCTACCGGGGGCGTTAAGATTCATGTTAAGGCCACGAAAATCCCGGGAGGACGCAACCGTGTGTCACATGATGGACTCCGGACGCGTCCTCGGGGGAAAGATCGTTCTTCGACTGGCGGTAAGCGACGATCCATGGGAGAGGGTACAATTTTCCGTGGAAATGGTACTTTAATTATCGGGTAGGAAACCTCAAATCCAAAGGAGTTTTGCGAATGACCGGTTTCGAGCGGTTCTTCAGGAAAGCGACAGGGGACATCCCGTTTCCCTTCCAGAGGACGTTTGCTGAGGCCCGGTCTCTTCCGCAGATGATTGATGTTCCAACGGGATTGGGCAAAACGGCAATGGCCGTGGTCGGTTGGCTCTGGAGGCGTTTCGGCGATGACGAAGAACGGCTGACATCGACGCCGCGGCGGCTGGTCTACTGCCTTCCTATGCGCGTGCTCGTGGAGCAGACGAGAGACTCAGCGATCCTGTGGTTGCAGAATCTTGATCTGCTCGGTGGGAAGGCCCTGTTCGATAATAAGGATGGAAAGAGGACTCTGCGATCGTACACCCCCGATTGGAGCGAGCCGGATAAAGTCACGGTCCACGTGCTCATGGGCGGTGAGGATAAAGACGACTGGGACCTTTACCCCGAGGCCGGGGCGATTCTCATCGGCACCCAGGACATGCTTCTCTCCCGTGCGCTTAACCGAGGATACGCTGCAAGCCGCGCACGCTGGCCGATGCAGTTCGGACTCCTTCACACCGACTGCCTGTGGGTTTTAGACGAGGTCCAGCTAATGGGCACGGGCCTCTCCACGACGGCCCAACTGGAAGGGTTCCGGCGGCTTTTGCCGTCAGAGGGATCGAAGCAAGCGAAGGATGCCCACGGGTGCCGGAGCGTGTGGATGTCTGCCACAATGCGGAAGGACTGGCTCAGGACCGTTGATTTCAGGCAATATGTGGATGATCTTCCAACGCTTGAGTTGTCCGCCGAGGACTTGGCTCAGGAAAGAGTCCGGCGGCGGTGGGAGGCGAAAAAGCCCCTGGAGAAGGCGGGGGCCGCCATGGGGGACGCTGGAGGGATTGCAGCCGAGATCAGGAAAGCTCACCGGCCGGGCACCCGGACCATCGTTGTCGTCAATACCGTCAAACGGGCATGTGAACTGTCCAAAGCCTTGGATGTCGAGTACGGCGGCGGGACGAAGAGGGGAAGAAAAGGCGGGAAGGTGAAGACTGTGGATGCTGCCCAGGGCGATGGTATGGAACTTGCCCCCGGGATAGTCCTGCTGCACTCGCGTTTCAGGCTGGGGGATCGTAAGAAGCAGATCGATAAAGCGCTCAGGGGTATCATGCCGGGTGAGCCTGGCACCATCGTCGTCAGCACCCAGGTGATCGAGGCGGGCGTGGACGTGAGTTCCACGACGCTGTTTACCGAGCCGGCCCCGTGGGCCTCTCTGGTTCAGCGATTCGGAAGATGCAATCGCAGGGGCGAGGATGCAGGAGTGCGTGTCTACTGGTTCGACCTGCCGAGCGACAGGACAAAAGCCGATAAATTGACGCCGCCGTACGGACCCGTGAGTCTTGAGGCGTCACGGCGGCAGTTGATCGGACTAGAAGATGTGGGGATCGAGTCCCTTCCCGATGTTGAACTTTCTTTTGAACATACTCACGTTATCCGCCGGAAGGACCTGGTCGACCTGTTCGACACCACGCCTGATCTGGCGGGCAGCGACATCGACATCGACCGCTTCGTCCGTGAGGTGGATGATAGCGCGGTGCGCGTTTTCTGGCGTGAGTGGGATCAGCCGAAGGGGTACGAGTCACCCCCGGAGGAGATGCCTGCCCCGCAGCGCGGGGAACTGTGTCCCGCACCCGTAGGCGAGTTCAGAGATTTTGTAAAGGATTTAAGGCGAAAAGGCATGGTCTGGCGGTGGAACTTCCTGGACAGGAAATGGGAGAGGGTCGTCAGGGACCGGATTGCGGCGGGACAGGTTTACCTGGTTCACTTCTACGCGGGCGGATATTCGCCGGAACGGGGCTGGGGCCTTGATATTCGCACCCGGGTCGTGCCGGTTGATCCATCTCCCGGGATGGAGGACACCGCTCCTGATGCCACGGGGGATGACCCCCTGTCACGCATCGGTGTCTGGCAGACGATCGCCGAACACACCGGGGATGTATGCTCGGAACTGGACTGCATCGTGAACGCGTTGTCCCTGGCAGACTTTGAAACGGAGGCTCTGATTCATGCGGCGCTCTGGCACGACCGGGGAAAAGCGCACGATGTATTCCAGAATGCCATCGACGACGGTCAGAACGTCCAATGCAAGGGGGAGACGGTTCTGCGCAAAGAGCGGCCCGAACAATGGCAGGGATGCCGCCTCATCGCCAAAGCGCCGGACAAGCAAAAGAACGCCGTTGGGGAGGTCACGGACCCGGGATTCTGGCGCAGGTATGATTGGGTGCCCGGGAAAGGACGGAAGTACTTCCGCCACGAGCTGGCTTCCGCCCTGGCGGTCCTGCTTTCCTATGACGAGACGATCCCCCCGGAGCACCGCGACATGATCGCTTATCTCGTTGCCGCGCACCACGGCAAGGTGCGGCTTTCCATCCGCTCGTTGCCTAACGAATCCCGCCCCGGCGACGGCCTCCGGTTCGCGCGGGGCGTCTGGGACGGCGACGTGCTTTCGGCCACGGACCTTGGCGGGGGAGTGACGGCGCCGGACGTCATGCTATCATTGGAGCCCATGGAACTTGGCCTGTGCGAGAAGCCGCCTTTTGCCGGGCAGCCCTCCTGGGCCGAACGGATGCTCCGCCTGCGTGACGAACTCGGTCCTTTTCGCCTGGTTTACCTGGAAGCGATTCTGCGCGCCGCGGACATGCGGGCGAGTCGGTCAGCAGGGAAGCAGGATGACCAGGGGGTTATGACATGAAACTTTCGGATCTTGAGGCGATCATCACCGCTCTGAACCGGCGGAAGGCACGCTATCTGATCGCGGGAGGGCTGGCAGTCGTAGCCCACGGTTACGGCCGGGTGACATTCGACCTGGACCTCGTGATCGACCTGAAACAGGAAAATGTGCATCGGGTTGTCAGCGCCCTCGAATCGCTCGGCTATATACCCGCTTTGCCGGTCTCCGCGCGGGATTTTGCCGACCCCGGCAATCGTGAAATGTGGATCCGGGAGAAGAACATGGTCGTCTTTTCGTTGCGAAGTGAACAGCATCGGGAGACTCCCGTTGACATTTTCGTTTCGGAGCCGTTCGATTTCGATCTCGAGTACCGGCGCGCTCTGGTAGGCGACCTGCTTCCCGATTTGCAGGTTCGATTCGTATGTCTCGAAACCCTGATCGGAATGAAAGAGGTAGCGGGCCGGGATAAGGACCGTGATGACGTTGGCCGGCTCAGAATACTTCTGGAGGAACCGGATGAAGAAGGATGACCGCAATGCCGCGGACGGCTGGGACCTGCACGACCGGTCGCAGCTGCGCGATTTCCGTTCCCTGAGCCTGCGGCGGAAGATGGAGGCCGTGGAAGGGATGGCCGACCTGGTGCGGCGTTTCGATAAGTTGCGGGCAAACGGGGCCTTTCATGCCGCGCTTCCCGATGCCGGGCGTTCGGGCGCCCCGTCCGTGGTTAGGGAAAGGCCCGCAGGTTATCATACTCCCCGGTGCGTAACACCTCTTCCCGGCTGCACGTCCGAACCGCTGATGGCCTATCTCAAGGCCTTGGGTGTTCTGCGGCTGGTAAGCGAGCAGAAGGACACCGCAGCCCGCGGCTGGTGGAAGAACGACACGTTCTGCCTGAGATCGTCGCTCGGCAGGGATGCATTGCTGGAATTTTTCCTTGAGGAATATAGCCCGTCGCCAATCATTGCGCCCTGGGCGGGAGGTTCCGGGTTTTTCAGGAAGGATAACAAAAAGGCGGTGGAAGAACTGAGCAAAGGCCAATCGCCACGTGTCCGTGACTATGCCCGGGTTATTGAAATGGTCCATGCCATTCTTGAAGATGAGGATGTAGGGGACAAGCCACATGATGAAGACAAGGTTCGCCTCATCCGGCGGTTTAGGAGGGAATTACCTGATGATGTTGTCACCTGGATGGATGCGGCGATGGTACTTCAGCAGGACGGGCAGAGTTTCGCTCCTTTGCTTGGCACGGGGGGCAATGACGGGCGCCTTGACTTCACTCAGAACTTCATGCAGCGGATTGTTACCCTTGGTCTGCACAAGTTGGATTATGCAGATAATAAGTCACAGGAATGGCTTGAACAGGCCTTGTTCACATCTCCTGCCAAACTTGGCAAGGCCAGCGTCGGTCAGTTCTCACCCGGCCGCGCGGGCGGGCCTAACGCAACGCAGGGCATGGAGGGTGACTCAATCGACAATCCTTGGGATTTCATATTCACGCTTGAGGGGACTTTGATGTTCGCCGGCGCCGCCGTTCGCCGTCTGGGTGTCGGCAGCTCCGGTCGAGCCGTCTTTCCGTTTACGGTCCGTGCGGTTGCTGCCGGTTTTGATTCCCCGGCATCCGGAGACGAAGCCGAATCGCGAGGCGAATTGTGGCTTCCGCTGTGGAATCGACCGACGAGCCCGGATGAACTTCGCCGGCTTTTCGGCGAAGGGCGGGCAGAGGTTTTCGGTCGGTCCGCACGAGACGGAGTTGATTTCGCCCGCGCTGTGGCGGGGCTCGGTGTGGACCGCGGCCTCGCGGGTTTCAACCGGTTTGCATTCCTCAAACGTAGCGGAAAAGCGTTTCTCGCGGCGCCTCTCGGGCGGTTTGAGGTTATCGATCGTTCCAGCGTTGACCTTCTCCGCGAAGCCGATGGCTGGATCGACCGATTTCGCCGCGCTTCCGGGGATAGGGCTGCTCCACCCCGCTTCGCCTCGGCTCTCCGCCGCATCGATTCGGCCGTTTTCGCGTTCTGTAAACATGGGGGAGCGCCGCTCTTCCAGGAGATTGTCGTCGCCCTGGGCACTGCCGAGCGGGCGCTTGTCGCCTCTGAGCGGTTCAGAAACGAGAAAGGGTTGCGGCCTCTTGCCGGACTCTCAACGGCATGGATCAAGGCGGCCGACGACGGGTCGTTGGAGTTCACCGTCGCGCGCGCGCTCGCTTCGGTCCATGACCCGGAAGGCAGGATCGGCCCGCTCCGCGCCAATATTGAGTCCGTGGATTGGAAAAAGATGTGTCGTAGCTGGGCCGAAAAGGACCGCACCGTAATATGGAACGCCGCGGATCTTGCGACCAACATGGTTGATATATTCCAGCGCCGCCTGTTGGACGGAGCCCGGGCCGGGTGTGAACGGCTACCTCTGGCGTCCCGGTTCGCGGTTTCGCTCGACACGGTAGCCCGGTTCATTGACGGAAGCTTAGATGACCAACGAATAGAAAATCTGGTCTGGGGGCTGATGCCGGTCAAAGGGATGAGAACCGGTGGCTACGGCCAGAAGGGGAGAGCCGGGACGTTGCCCACCCCCGCCTACGCTCTCTTGAAGCTGCTTTTCCTGCCTCAGTCGCTCGTCATCGACCGGGAAAAGGATGGGAGCTCTTTCGTTCGTCCGCTGCGGGACGGTGAGCGGGGCGGGGTCCTCATCCGCCCCGAGCCTTCCGTATTGCCTCTGCTCCGCGGCGGTAGGCTTGGCGAGGCGTGTGTCATAGCTGCACGGCGCCTTCGTGCCTCGGGTCTGAACCCCATGCCTGGGCCGCTCCGCGGTCGCGGTGTCCGGGACGGGGAATGGAGGGAACTGGACCACATGGGGAAGGCTGCCGTCGACCCCATGCGTCTGGCTGCCGCCCTGCTCATCCCGATCCGTAATAACGCAGTGAGCAGTCTTGCCCGTCTCGTTCTTAGCGGCAACGACACGAATTACGGCCAAAATAGAAAGGATGTCATCACGAACCATGAAGGAGGTACACTGCCATGACTTTAGATTACGACAAGCTCAAGGACGTCCCTCGACTGCTCATGGAGGCTGAGTTGAAACCGCTCCAGGGCCACCGTTTCCAGCCCACCGGATTCGCGGACCTCGGCCCGGCGCGCTACACCCTCCCGGATGGGACCGAGATGCTGCTGGTGGAGTCCGTCCAGTCTGTCGCCAATCGGATGGAAATGGCCTGCTGGGATGAGGCTGAAGGGGACCTGGTCGAGGGGCTCAAGGGACTGCCGTACATCAGAGTGAAGAATGCGGGCGAAAACAAGGTACTGACAAACTCGATTCTTGAGGCCCACAGAATCAATTCACCCTACATCCTGGAAGGACAGGACAAGAGCGTCTTCGATAAACTCAAGGAGGATGCGGCAGGTATGGAGGTCGGCCCGGTCGATATCCGTGTGCTGGCCAGAATTATTTTAAAGTGCGATTCGAATGCTGTTATCCACGGTGTCTTTCTGGCAAAAAGTAATTTGGCTGGCGGCCGGCTCCGACTGCCACGTCTGCTCAGCGGATTCATCGAGGCTTCAGATGTACGTTCTGCCGAGAGCGGCGGAGTCAAGAACGATCGGGTCGATCCTTCCGGTGATACGAAACAGGGTTTCGGCAATGTTCCCTTCCACCGTACCGAGTTCGTGGCCGGGGAGATCAATGCCTACTTCAACCTGGACCTCGCCCTGCTCAGGGGCTACGGCCTGAGCGATGACGTGACCAGGCTCCTGATTGCGCTCTCGCTCTTCAAGGTACGGCGGTTCCTCTCCACCGGTCTTCGTCTCCGGACGGCCTGCGATTTGGAGGTCGACGACGAACTGACCGTCACACGGCCGAACGGGTTCACGGTCCCTGCCGAGGACATGCTTCTTGAGGAGTGTGCTCGGCTCATCGGTGCGTGCAGGCTTCACTTCGCTGACCCCGCCGTCACCGAGGTCGAGTGGAAGCCCGGAAAAAAGAGAGGCAGGAGCAAGGAGGGTGCGGGTGAAGGTGAAACCGGCAGCGAGAGTGTCGCGGGTTTTGAGGAAGAGAACCAATGATCGCCATCCCCTTCCGGTTCATTGCCGGCCGGTACCATGCCACGCCCTGGGGCCGGCACGTCAACGAGGGCGCCGTCGAGTGGCCCCCCTCGCCCTGGCGCATTCTTCGGGCGTTGGTGGCCGTATGGAAGCGTACGATGCCCGGTCTTCCCCGGGAGCGGATTGAGCCGATATTCCGGGCGATGCTCGATCCGCCGGAGTTCTTCCTGCCTCCGGCTTCAACGGGCCATACCCGCCACTACATGCCGTGGGATAAAACCTGGAAGCCCGAAAAACAACAACCGCGAACCCTCGTTTTCGATACGTTCGTTGTCCTGACGCGCGAAACAGGTGATGACGGCAGCGGATGGCGCCCCGAGCCCCTTGTTGTCCGTTGGCCGGGTGCGGCGCTCGAAAGCGGGCATCGGGAAACGCTCTCCCTGTTGCTCGCGAACCTGAACACCCTCGGCCGTTCCGAGTCGTGGTGCGAGGCCGAGCTCGTGGACGATACCGGCGATCCTCCGGGGTTTGCGTGTCGTCCGCTTCAAGGGGATCTGCCTCCAGAGCACGAGATCGTCCGCCTGCTCTGCCCGGATCCAACAACCGCCTTGGCTGACGATCACGTCGTTGCCACCAGGACCAAAACCTCCATCTACGACCCCGCGTGGAACCTGTGCATGGAGACCCTGCAATTGCATAAAGAACGCTGGTCCGATCCTCCAGGATCACGCTGGGTCCCGTACGCCCGCCCCCGCGACTGCTTCAGGATCGACCACGGGTCGAGGATGACTCGGGTAGCGGAACGCCCGAACATCGACCTTTTCCGCTTCGCCCTCGATTCGACAGTCCTTCCCCTCGTGACCGAGACCCTGCCCGTCGCCGAGGCGGCCAGAAGGTATCTCATGGGCATCCACGGACGGTTGACGGAGAAAGGTGGAGTTCGGGGGCGCTCCGCCGTGTTTTCCGGCAAGGACGAGAGCGGCCGGCCGCTGGCCGGCCACGCCCACGCCTGTTACCTGCCCACCGACGAGGACGGCGACGGACGCCTCGATCACCTCACGGTCTATGCCGCCGGGGGTTTCGGAGCGGAGGAGCGGCGAGCCCTCGACCGCTTGCGGAAGCTGCGGACCGGGCGGGAGAACGAGGAGCGCCACCCGCTTCGTCTTCTCCTGCTGGGCATGAGTACGACCGGGGAATATCATCCCGGCCCGCTGGAGGCATCAGAAGTCTGGGTTTCCGCGACACCCTACATCGCGACGCGGTACGCTAAAACCGAGGGGCGCAGCCGTATCGACCTGACCTCACCCGATGACCGCGCCGTTTTTCTCCAGGACAACCTCCGCGCCCAGTTGGCCGCCGTTCGGCCTGATATCGCGGCCCTGGTTTCGAAGATCGAACCCCTCCGGGACGAAAACCGTGCCTTCAGGATTGCAGGGCGATTGAGGCCCATCCAGTTCAAACGTTACCGCCGAAAATCCGGCGACGACGGCGGCAGGCGTCTCGCCGGGGCGTTCCGCCTTACTTTCAGCAGTCCCGTACGCGGTCCCATCGTGCTTGGGTGGTCGAGCCACTTCGGAATGGGATTGTTCATGCCGGAAAGAGAGGGCGCACAATGAGCGATGTAAGGAACAAGAGCATGAAGAATGATCGACATCTTGAGTGCCTTTCACTATCGGAGAACACGCACTGGAGTACCGATACCGATCTTAACTAGCATATGAGGTTCTGAATTATGCCAAAGCCAAACGATATCCCGCACTGTCCGGAAGTCCCCGCGCAGCGGTCGTCGGGTTGCACGACCCGGGAATACCGGATTTCTCTGATCACGCCTTTATTCGGCGGTGGGGTTGAGCCCGGCAAGCCCGACGTAACGCTGCCGATCCGCGGAACCTCGATCCGAGGACAGCTCCAATTCTGGTGGCGTGCGACACGGGGGGGCGGTGCAACCGATCACGCAGAAGTGTGGGGAATGACGGAGAAAGCCAGTCCTGTTCAGATCGAAGTCCGTGATGTGAAGGCAGGCCCTCCGAAGTCATGCGCAAAGTATGCGCCCGGGCAGGATGGCCGGAAGCGGCTGCGATGGGAACAGCCTTTCGACTCAGGAAGCTTGCCGTATGTTCTTTTCCCGTTCCAGGGGCAGCTGAGCCGGAATAAGCGAGAAATCGAGGTGCCCCCTGCGGAATTCATTGAGCCGGCATCCTTCGTGTTGCGTCTTTGTTATCCTGAAACTCTTCAGCAGGAGATTGAGACTGCTGTTCGCGCTTGGATAAGTTTCGGCGGACTTGGCGCCCGGACGCGCCGTGGCTGTGGTGCGCTGCTTTGCAACGAACTTGCGCCGGAAAGCGTCACCGAAATGCAGGGATGGTTTCGCCAGACAGCTGGCAGCAGGTCAGGCAAAGTGCATGACTGGCCCACGCTCCCATCCAGCGTGCTCATCGGCACAGAGCCTCAAACGCCCATCGATGCATGGAAAAGGACCATCGACCTATTGCAGCGCTTTCGCCAGGGAGCTGGGTTTGCCCGTAATCCCGGCCGGCAAACCAACCGTCCCGGTCGTTCGTGGTATCCGGAGCCGGAAACGATTCGTCGCGTGACGGAACAACGTGCGTTACAGCACTCTAGGTTGGAGCACATACCTGACGATGCTTTTCCACGCGCGGAGCTGGGTCTGCCCATCGTTTTCCACTTCCAGGGTCGAAGTGAACCGAACGACACGGTTCTTTACCCCGCGAACGGCCCCAACGGTGAACAACGTGAACGCATGGCCAGTCCGCTCATCCTCAAGCCCCTCGCTTTGGCCGACGGGAGGGCTGTTTCGATGGTGGTCCGGCTCGTGACGACTCCGCTGAAGGGCGTCGACCTGCGGCGAGAAGGAGTCTCGCTTCCCCTTCCCGAAACAACAGTGATCCGCGGCGCGAGACTGGCGACATACCGTGACTCACCACTTGCGGGAGTCGCTTCCGGCTCGATTCTGGATGCCTTCATGGGCTATGCGCGCAAGGACGGTTTCGAGGAGGTGACCCGATGACCGTCCATCTACTTGCCATGACCGTCGGCCCGGTACAGGAGTTCATCGCTGCCGCAAGACGCACGCGGGATCTCTGGTTCGGATCCTACCTGCTCTCGGAGATCAGCAAGGCGGCCGCGAAAACGGTGCGGAATCAGGGCGGCAGCCTGATCTTCCCGGCGCCAAGCAGTGATGCGGATTTGGAACCCTGTTCGGCCCTCAACGTTGCCAACGTGATCTTGGCAGAGTTGGACGGACTTGATCCGGCCGAGATGGCAAAGGCTGCCAAGGACGCCGCATGCTCCCGCTGGCGATCCTTTGCGGACCATGTGTTCCAGCGCCACCGCGCTGTTATTCAGACCGATATCTGGGACGATCAGGTGGACGACGTTATTGAGTTCTTCGCCACCTGGGTTGCCGGTTCGCCGGAGACCTTCCGGGCCGACCGGGCGAGGTTGATGCGACTGCTTGCGGGGCGCAAGAGGTGCCGTAATTTTCTGCCGGCAAAGGGGCGCGCTGGGGTTCCGAAGTCATCACTGGACGGGTTGCGTGAGAGCCTGTTACGCCCCCCTCGGGAATGGCCCGAACTTTCACGCCGACGGATGCGGATGCGCGAGGGAGAGCAGCTCGACGTCGTTGCCATGGTGAAACGCACCTGGGTTCCAGGCACCGGACCCCTGCACTATCCGTCTGTTGCTCGGGTGGCCGCCGACCCGTGGCTTCGAGGCGTTGGACCATCGCGCCTCGAAGCCATGATCGACGCCTGCCGGCGGATTGGGAACGACGCACTCCGCGAGATCGATGTCTCGGAAGAACGAGGCCATACTCAATACGCCACTTTCCCCTTCGAAGGCACTGCGGTTTTTCGGTCGCGTCATCGCGATTTGCAGGAAGAGGCCGAGCTTTCGGATGCCGATATTGATCCACTTGCCGGGGCCCTCGCGAGTCTTACTCAGGGGTTCGGCGAGCCGAACCCTTACCTTGCAGTGCTGGTGGCAGACGGCGACCGAATAGGGCAGGTGATTTCACGACTCGAATCCACCGATAGCCATAGAAAATTATCCAAAGCCCTCGCCGCCTTTGCCGGTGAGACACGACAGATCGTCCACGCACACAACGGCATTCTGGTCTACGCCGGCGGTGACGACGTCCTGGCGTTCGTCCCGGTCGATCGCTGCCTGATGTGTGCCCGGATGTTGCGCGATAAGTTCGGCGATGCGTTGGCGGCCTGGTCAGCTAATGACGGCAAACTGACCTTGTCCGTAGGGCTCGCCGTTGCTCACTTCATGGAACCTCTCGAAGATCTGCTCGAATATGGCCGCACTGCGGAGAGACACGCCAAGAAACCACGAGCCGAAGATGGAGAGCAGGACGAGAGAGACGGCCTCGCGGTGCATGTCCTCAAGCGCGGCGGCAGACCGCTCGCGGTGCGTGCCAACTGGTCCGATCGTCCCGACGAACATTTGCTTACCCTGGCAGGATGGATAGCCGCTGGGGAGCTTTCCGTCCGTGTCGCCTACGAACTCCGAACGGTTGCCGAACAATACGACTCATGGCCAAGCGACACGGTACAAGATGCCATCCGAGGGGACGCAATATCCGTCATCCTGAAAAAACAACATCTCGGTGGGTCAAGGAAACTGGAACTGGATATTACCGAAATGATAAGGGAACGCGTATCTGGAGCTGATTCGCTTCGGTGCCTTGCAGACGAGATTCTGGTGGCGCGCCAGATTGCTGCTTCACTCGTTCAGGCGCGCAACGCCTCGTGACCTTGGAGACCGCTGAATGATGACGATGCTAGAAATCACATGCCGCGACCCGATCGTTTCCCGCGATGGTCGTCCCTTTGGCGCTGGGCAGGGCAACAGGATGCGTAGCGCCGGTTGGCTGCTTCCCTCCGTGGTAGCCGGGTCGCTTCGGTCGGTAATAGGGAAGGCCGCTCATCGGGACTTTTCTATAGCAACTGTGCGGGATCTTCTCCAAGTGGCAGTCGCCGGGGTGTTTCCGGTCGCGGAGGGCTGGCTCTATCTTCCGGCTCCTCAGGATTGTGTGGTTCACCCGGGTAAGGGGCCGCTCCGTGCCACACCGCAGCCCATCGGGAACGGCGCGTGCGACTGGCCTGTGGAAGGACTGAACCCGGTGATGCTGTCGGAACAGCAGGCGGCTGACGAATTTAAACCGGGAGAAGGCCCTGCTTGGTGGCCGTATGATATTTATGCCAAATGGCTGGCGGGAGAGGACGTTGAGTTTGATAGACGATTCCTGAAGGAGCCGCAAATCGAGCAGCGAACGCATGTAAAACTCGAAGCGGAAACAGGAGCCGCCGAGGAGGGGAACCTGTTCACCACTGTCGCGTTGCCGCTGACGCACCTGGAGCGATTTGGCGCACCGTCCGAGGGTGCACACGCGGCACGTTTTTCCGAGATCAGCCTGGCCGCGCGGGTTCGTGCGAACCGGTGGTGCGGTAAGACGGTATCAGACCTCGATGCGCTCCATCCGCTCGGTGGTGAACGACGTTTGGTTCACTGGAAAGCGGCCACAGATGCGCCTGTGTGGAACTGCCCGGATACGGTCCATGCGGCGCTTGCCGAGACGGGGAGGGTGCGGATGGTGCTGGTCACGCCGGCAATATTTCGTGATGGCTGGAAGCCTGGATGGTTGAACGGGCAACTCCTCGGATCGCCTCCAGGCTCGAACGTGACCATGAAACTGGTTGGCGTCAGCATTCAGCGCTGGCGCGCCGTTTCCGGTTGGTCTCTGGCGAACCTTCCAGGTCAGCCTCGGGGCCCGAAACCGGTGAGACGTGTCGTAGCCGCATCAGGTGTCTATTTTTTCGAGGTAGTCGACGGGAAGGGGTCCGATCTTGGTGATCAGTGGCTCGAGCCGGTCAGCGATGACGCACAGGCCCGGCGTGACGGCTTTGGTCTGGCTGTCTGGGGTACCTGGTGAACCAGAAAGGCAGGAGGATATTCTAAATGGTAAACACGAGGGTTTTTTGGCTGCACACCCTGTCGCCGACTCATGTCGGAACCGGCCGCGGTGCAGGATACATTGACCTGCCGATTCACAGGGATAAGGTCACTAACTGGCCGGTCATCCCGGGCTCGGCATTCAAGGGAGTATGGCGCGATTGGGCTTCCAGACAGAACAAGGAGCATATCGACCTGGCCTTCGGGCGCACCTCCGACCACGAAACGAACGTTTCTAATTCGGGAGCGTTAGTACCCACCGACGCACGGCTTGTCTGTCTGCCGGTCCGGAGCTTTCAGGGTACATTTGCCTGGTGTATCTCCTCGCTTGCGTTGCGGATGCTGAGTCGGGATTTATCTCTGGCCGGGATGATCGATCTACCGCCGGTTCCGCCTGCCGTGGCCGATGGGACGATCCACCGAACGGCCACCACGCAGCTCGAAGATGACGGCCGTATTTTTCTGGAGGACCTTGACTTCACCGGGGTCAAGTGCCCGGAGACGATCGCTTGGGCCAGCAGAATCGCCGGTTCCGTATTCCCGGGTGAGAAAAACAAGGACTGGCGGGAGCGTTTCGTTGAAAGGTTCGCCGTCGTGCCGGACTTGGTTTTTGATTTTCTCACTGAAACCGGAACTGAAGTGACCTCGCGAGTGCGGATCGACGATGATCTCAGGACAGTCGTACAGGGCCAGCTTTGGAACGAAGAGTCACTGCCCGCCGAGACGATCCTGTCGGGGCTCGTCTCCTGTGACCGTGTGTATTCCGGACAGCCTGGTGATGTTACTGAAGAAGTTTTGCTTGAGGAGTTCGCAACCTCACCGTTGAACCTACAGATTGGAGGTAAAGCGACTATTGGCCGAGGGAGGGTGCGTTGCGTCTTCACACCGGTGAAGAGGAGATGAATCATGACGATCCGGACCAACAGTCAGAAGATGGCACAGGCAGCCTACCAACGGATATTGCAAAGGTGTCCTAGCAGGGAGTTTGTGAGTTTCGCCCGCATGTTCCCCTCGTTTATTCATTCGTGCGGCTTAGCACAAACCATCGCCTTCGCAAGGTCAAAGGGAGAGCACCAGGAACAGTACCTCGAAGACATCGCCGCCGTTCTGAACGCGGCCGGGTGTATCGATGGAATTTCGCCGGAAAGCCTGGATAATGCCGCCCGGGACTACCCGGTGCCTGCCTATATCCGCCTGAGCCGAAATACCTTTCAGGCGGCGGGCTGGCTGAAACGATACGCCGAAGTGAAAGAACCACCGAAGGAATCGGAGTAAACCATGCGTAATTCTATCACGGACATTAAGGACAGGAGAGGAGAAGGAGAACATCCGGGGCTTCTGCTTCAGCGATATCTCATGCGTCAAGCATCGCCCGACGAACGGCGGAATTTGTATGATGCCGTCATGCAGGCTGCGAGGAGCAGATCGCTGTATGCCGTTTATGAAAAAGCGTTCGAACGCTGGCAAGCTTTCTCCTCACGGGAACAAGCGTGCCGGTCGGAACAACTGGCTACGCCAGGTAGGCTAATCATCGGATTAGGGTCCACTAACGTGTTGGAGACAGGATTGCGGCTGCACCACACCTACGGTGTGCCGATAATCCCGGGATCTGCGCTCAAGGGGTTGGCCTCCCACTACTGCCATGAGGTCTGGGGACAGCGACGTGTCGAAATGGTCGTGGAGGAAAATCGGCTGTTCCGGAGGGGTGGAAGTCATCACAAACTCCTTTTCGGTACCACGGATGATGGTGGTGTGATTACTTTTCACGACGCGTGGCTCACTCCAGGGTCCTTGAGAGAGAAGCCGCTGCGCCTTGATGTCATGACGCCTCATCATCCTAAGTCGCAGACTGGTCATGTGTCGCAAACGGACTTCGACAGTCCGGTACCGGTGTCGTTCCTCTCGGTTGTCGGCACTTTCGATATTCGGTTGGCCTGGGCAGGTCCGGCAGACACACAGCCGGATAAGGCTGAGTCATGGGCCGGATTGGCCATGACACTTCTGAAAGAGGCGCTTTCCGAGTGGGGGG
>JAACEL010000393.1 GCA_011682535.1 Nitrospiraceae bacterium
CATCACATCACTGCCGTGAACCACCGGGAGACGAACCATGACGTCCACAGCACAGGCAACGCCGCTTCCGCGTACCATGAAGGCCGTCATGTGCCATGGTGTGCGCGATTACCGAATGGAGGAAGTTCCCACGCCTGTCGCGGGGCCGGGCGAGGTACTCGTCAAGGTGCATGACTGCGGCATTTGCGCCAGCGACATCAAGTGTTACACCGGCGCACCGCTGTTCTGGGGCGATGCCGAACGCGCGCCCTACATCGATATCCCCGTCATCCCTGGCCACGAATTCACGGGCGTAGTCGTGGCACTCGGCGATGGGGCGGGGGAAAAGCACGGCGTCGGCATCGGCGACCGCGTGCTCGCGGAACAGATCGTCCCCTGCGAGGAATGCCGTTACTGTCGGCGCGGTCTCTACTGGCTCTGCACGGAAGCCAATGTGTTCGGGTTCAAGAAATCCGTTCACGGCGCCATGGCCGATTACATGAAGTTTCCCTCATCCGCCCGCGTCTACAAGGTTCCCGCCGGGATTTCAGACAAACACGCCGCCCTCATTGAGCCCCTAGCCTGCGCCATACACGCTGTCGAACGCGGTGAGATTCAGCTAGGCGACGTTGTCGTCCAGATGGGTTGCGGCACCCTTGGCCTGTCCATGGTCGCGGCGGAACGTCTCAAGAATCCCGGCTTGTTGATTGCGCTGGATCTGATCGATTCACGCCTCGAATTGGCCAAGCAGTTGGGCGCCGACATCACCATGAACCCCGACAAGGAGGACGTGGTCCAGCGCATCCTTGATCTCACCGAAGGCTATGGTTGCGATGTTGTCATCGAAGCGACCGGCAACGCCGAAGCCATCGTCCCCGCGCTGACCATGGTCCGCAAGGCGGGCACCTTCGTCGAGTTCAGCCTCATGCGCGAACTGACCACGGCCGACTGGACCATCATCGGCGATGGTAAGGAGCTGAACATCCACGGCGCCCACCTGGGCCCCTACACCTTCCCGATTGCCATTGACTATCTACAACGTGGTCTAATCGACATCGAACCCATCGTCACCCACCATCTACCGCTCGGCGACTTCGAGCAGGGCCTCTGGGCCGTCGAGAACCCGGCGGACACCATCAAAGTGCTGCTCAAGCCTTAGCAGCACGAGGCGGATTTCTTCAAGAAGTGTCCGAGGAAGCGCCTACCCTTACATACGCACCCATGGTACGATAGCGCCGTACGGCTCCCCCCTGTGGCGCGTTTGTTCAACGGAAGGATTTGTCATGAAAGCGATGGTGCTGACCGCCTGTCGGCGGATGGAACTGCGCGACATCCCCAAGCCCGAACTGCGTCCCGACGGCCTGCTGGTCCGAGTCGAGGCCGCGGCGTTGTGCAACACCACCGACTACCGCAGCTACGCGGCCGAGAACCCTGACGACGCCTGGCCCTCGATTCCCTGGCCTGTCGTGCTGGGCCATGAACTGTGTGGCGCCGTCGTTGGCGTCGGCGAGGACATTCACGATTGGCGCGAGGGCGACCGGATCGCCGGTTGGGGTGTCAGCCACGGCGCTTTCGCCGAGTACTGCCACCTGACCCCCGGCGAGATGGCCACCATCCATCTCCCTGCTGACTTCCCTGCCGAGGAGGGCCCGCTGTTCGAACCCGCCTGCGGCGTACTGCGCTATCTCATCCGTCCCCAAGGCTGGCCGATCCAGCCGGGCAGCCGCGTGCTCGTCGCCGGTCTCGGCCCCTCCGGGTTGCTCTATGCCCGTCTGGCGGAACTACTCGGGGCCACGGAGATCTGGGCGTTGGACCGCAACGAGCCCCGCCGGGCCATGGCGCCGGATTTCGGCGCGACCCGCGTCTTCGCTTCTATCGACGACGTGGTCGCCACCGCCGAGGCCGAAGGCGTCACGCTCGACGCCATCCTCGATTCCACCGGTGCCGACTTGCGTGAGTCCTACGCCCGCCTTGTCCGCCCCGGCACGTTCGTCGCCCCGTATGGCATCGGGTTCGATTGGGACGGCGTTGGAGGGAGCCTGGGTGGTGTGCCCATCGAGGTGGGCGCCGCCGACACTGACGGGGTCCGCGCCGCCCTCCGCCAGGTAGGTGAGTGGGTAACTTCCGGCGATTTGCGCTTGAGCGATCTCATCAGCCGCCACATCGGCCTCGAGGACATTCCCGAAACCCTCGAAGAACTCCAGCAACGCCCCAAGAGTCTGGCGAAAGTCATCGTGATCCCGTGACGGAAATCCGGCATGCCCCGTCCTGGGACATCCTCGTCTACCAGGAACTGTCCGTGTGGAAAGCGCGTGATTCCAACTGAAGGAGGCCGCTCCCACCCTGGACTCCTCAATCTGCCCCATCGAATCCATTCGCTCAACTGTTTGAATATCATCTCGACCGCAGGGAGAGATCTCGAGCCACCCCTTGCTTAGGTCTTTCCTCTCAGGATTGACGGGGAATTCTAAACTCTGGAATTCTGGAGACACGTTACACGTGCCCAGCGTACCGCCCGCATTCCCTTGGCAACACGGGGGCATTCCGTGTATACAGAGAGGCGGAACGAACTCAGGAATCCAGGAGCAAGACTCTTGCGCGCACTCGTCTACATTGTAAACCTCACGCTGCTGTGCCACGCCGTGCCGGCCCTGGAGATCGCCGGCAGCATCACGGATCCCGCCGGTCAACCCATTCCCGGCGCGTCCGTCTGGGTGGTCCAGGACCGCCAGGCCCGGCGAACCGTCACCGGCGAAGACGGCCGCTTCATACTCGACGGCGTCCGTACCCAACCCGCGTGCGTCGTGGCCGCCAAGGAGGGCTTCGCGCTCGCCGCGAGCATGGTGCACGTCATCGGAATCGACCCCGTCAGTATCCCCCTGCCGCCGCCCGCCGAGTTGCGCTTGCGCATCAAGAACCAGGCATTCATGCCGGTCGAAGGCGCCCGGATCAAGTCCATTCGGTTTCCGGACGCCGTCGGCGTCGCCCTGGCTGACCTGGAACGCGCCGGGTTCCCGTCCGTGCGCAGCGACGAGTCCGGCCTGCTTGTTTTTCCAGGCCTGCCCAAGGATGTGCCCCTCGACGTCGTTGTGGCGCATCGCGGTTCCGTAGAGACCACACTGCCCTACCTCCAACCAAGCGAAGACGAGCAACCCGTGCAACTGGTTCCCGGCACCACCCTACGCGGCCGCGTCATCAACGCCGCGGGCCAAGGCGTGCCCCAAGCGCGCGTGGCCGTCATCCGCACCACTGGCGGCGACCGGCAGCAGACCACCGAGATCCTGACCGGCCCGGAGGGGTTCTACCGCGCCGTACTCAAACCGGGAGCCTGCTATCTGGCCGCCCGTCACGCCGACTATGCCTCCCCGGCGCCCCGCGCCTTCGACGTACCCCTGGCCGAGGAAACGGTCGCGGAAGACATCGTGCTTCCCGAAGCCCACGTCATCGCGGGGAGCGTCATGTACGACAGCGGCGAACCGTGCGCCGGCGTTTCCGTTGCCTATCTCATCGACGGCGGACTCTACGAAGACGTCTATACCCAGTTTGACGGCCGTTTCCGCCTGCAGACGCCCGGCCTGCCCGGCACGCTTCGGGTTACGCCGCCCGCCGGCTGGATGCTCGACACTCTGGCCGACATCCCCATCAGGGGCCAAGTCGTACCCCGCTTGACCCTCGACCCCGTCCGGCTCGTGCCCCTGCCGGCGATCGAAGGTGTGGCCGTGGACGCCGGAGGAGAGCCACAGCCTGGCGTGCTCATCACTTCCCGCAATGTCTCCCCCAAGGTCTGGGCGATTACGGATGAGCAGGGCGGCTTCCGTGTGCAGCTTGCCCGGGCGCCCGTTGACCCGGCCGCGCTGTTCACCGCGGAACACGGCTTGCGTTTCCTGCGCGGTGAGTTCGAAGTGGATTTCAAGAGCACACAACCGGTGCGGGTGGTTCTGAAAGCGTTCGAACCCGATCTCACGGAGCGGAAGTTGGAGAAGGGGCAGAACGACATGACCGAGTTGCTGGGGGAGGAGGCCCCGGAGATCAAGTGCGGCGCCTGGTTCAACTCACCGCCGCTTACCCTTGAGAAACTCCGCGGCAGCGTGGTTGCTCTCACGTTCTGGGGCGGTTTCGATGAGCGCAGCCTGGCCCGCGACGCGCTCGAGGAACTGCGCGCGCTGGCCGATCTGCTTCGGGAAACCGAAGACGTCGTCTTCATCGGAATCCACGACAGCGGTGAGGAACCCGAAGCGATCGGACGCTACGTGCGCGCGCTTCGCCTCAACTTTCCCGTTGCCCGCGATGCCGAGCCCTTTCAGACTTACGCCGAATACAACGTCCACTACATCCCGCAGACGATCCTCGTCGACCGCAAGGGGATCGTCCGGTATTTTCAGACGGACGGACGTCTCCTGGAACTCATCAAGAGTTTGCGCCGCGAGGGGGCCGGCTGATGGCGTTCCCTGGCCCCCTTCCAGGCAACTAAAAGCGCCACAGGAGAACCCCGTCTCCCGTGGCGCGGAATGGTTGGTGTGCGTGGGGCTAAAGCGAAGCCGCGCGGTGCTGAAGCATCGATTTCTTACGCGCAGCGCTATTCGCGTGGATCACGCCCTTCGTCACGGCGCGGTCCAGTATGGACAACGCGATTGGCAGCGCCGTCTTCACCTTGTCGGCATCCTTCGCCTCGATAGCGGCCAGGAGCTGCTTCATGTGCGTGCGCATGTTGGACCGGACTGCCACGTTCCGTTGCCGTGCCCGCTCATTGGTGACGATACGCTTTTTCTTCGACTTGATATTCGCCATTACGCTCTTCTCATCTCCGTTTCAGTCAAGCATTTCTCAGACGGCCTCAAACCATAGCAAAAGTAGCCTGCCACTGTCAAATCCAAATCGAAACGATCGTTGAACAAGCCAGGGCCTTTCTGCCCCAAGACCCAAACGCCATGAAAGACGCACGCCAACATGTGGGCTACTTCGACAAGA